>CAZQDO010000044.1:0-19818 GCA_964592085.1 uncultured Anaerolineae bacterium
ACTTCCTCAGGGCATTGATGGTGCCCAACTTCACCTTAAAACCGATATGAGCCAAAAACAAAGCTTGGGGAACGAAACCCCTTGGGGATCAGCCATAATCCCCCGCTTCTCTCTACATGGTCGTAGCGTGAGATGATTATAGCATCTTTTGTTTGCCTAGTCAAATCGTGAAGCCCACCACCCAGCGGGCATAGTAATAGACCACGACCACGGCGAAGAGCAGGCTATCAATGCGGTCTAGCATGCCGCCGTGCCCAGGGATGAGGCTGCTGGTGTCCTTAACGCCTACCTGTCGCTTCATCATGGACACAGCCAGATCGCCGAGGGGAAGGAAGGCGCAGACCAGAGCACCCAGAGCCAGGCTATGAACAAAGCCCAACCCTATGTACGTGCCAACCAAAAGGGTGACCACCACCCCGCACACCCAGCCCCCTATGGTTCCCTCCCAGGTCTTCTTGGGGCTCAACCTGGGGAAGAACTTGTGGCGTCCCAGGGATAGGCCGATGAAGTAAGCACCGCTGTCAGCGGCCCAGGTGGAGAGCAGCGTCAAGACCATCCACTCTAACCCTTGAGGGGCGTCTCGCAAAGAGATGAAATGGCCGGCCACCCAGCCGAGGTACAGTGCGCCGGTCACAGTTAGTGCCCAGTCAACGGTCGGAGTGGTGGTGTCTTTCTTGAACAACTGCCAGGATAGGGACAGGACCATCACCCCCGTCAAGGCTGGCCTGGCCAGTTGCCAGGCGGGATAACGGGCGTCCGCCAACAGTAGCCAGATCAGAACCAGGCCCCAAAAGGGGGAGGGCTTGTAACCTCCCAGCTTCATCAGTTGAAAGAACTCGTAGCCTGCCATACTGGCAACGAAGACGATGATGGCGAAAAACCAAACCCCACCTGCGTAAGTGGCTCCCACTACGATGGGGATTAAGACGATGGCACTTAGAAAACGTTGAATGAACACCCTTCTTTCCTAATTTCCAGTAATAGTAGAGTTGATGGAGTGCGGATGCAAGTCCGCCTTTACAAGACCAGAAGCAGGCTTGCACCTGCACTCCGAATCCAAGATTTTCAAGTAGAGATAGTGTGGATTAACTCGGAGTGGTCATCGAAGGGTCCTGTTCAGATAGAAGCCCGAACCTCCGCTCCCGTCTGTCGTACTCGAGGAGCGCACTACATAGCTCATCCTCATCGAAGTCGGGCCAGTAAGTGGGTGTGGCGTAGTACTCAGCGTAGGCTCCCTGCCAGATGAGGAAATTGCTCACGCGCAGCTCGCCAGCAGTGCGGATGATCAAATCCGGGTCGGGCAACCCAGCCGTGTACAGGTATTGGCTAAACAGGGTCTCGTCCAGTTGTTCTGGGATTACTCCGGCCTCGACAATGCGCCGCACGGCATCCAGGATTTCGCCCCGCCCACCGTAATTGAAGGCCACATTGACGATGATGCAGTCATTATCCTTGGTCAGATCGATGGCCTCACCTATCTTTCGCTTGAGGTCTTCAGTGACGCCTTCTAAACGACCGATGTGGCGCAGTTGGACACCGTTCTGGTGCAACTCCTGCAGTTGGCGATCAATGGTTTGCTCAAGAACGCGCATGAGGCCCCGCACCTCTGCGCTGGGGCGGCCCCAGTTTTCGGTTGAGAAAGCGTAGAGGGTCAGGATCTTGATGCCGTGCTCGACACAGGCCTCCAGAATCCGACGGATGTTCTCCGTGCCAGCCTGATGGCCGGCCAGCCGCGGCAAGCCACGAGACCGCGCCCAGCGGCCATTGCCGTCCATTATGATAGCCAAGTGGTACGGGACCTTGGTTAGCTGCTTCGCCGTTCCCATAACGGTTGTCTTTCCCAGCCATCGTCGCTGGATGTGCTGAGCCGGGCTCAGCCACCCAAAAGGGGCTGAGACGTTACAGACGATGATGCCCCAACCCCTTGCTCTCCCTTTGCAAGCAACACAGCAAACATGTGGCCTGCCTCATTATTCCGCACCAGGTGGTACAGTGAGAGGGCAGCTCAGATCTCTGTGATCTCTCGTTCCTTATCGCGACCGATCTCGTCCATCTTAACCACGAATTTGTTGGTTATTTCCTGGACATCGTCCTTGCCCCGATAGAACTCGTCTTCGGAGATCAGCTTCTCGCTCGCCATCTCGCGCAAATCCTCTATGGCATCGCGGCGAATGTTGCGGATGGCTACCTTCCCTTCTTCGACCCGCTTGCCTACCACTTTGACCAGCTCCTGGCGGCGCTCCTCAGTCAATCGGGGGATGGTCAGGCGGATGATCTTGCCATCGTTGGCGGGAGTCAGTCCTAGCTCCGATTTCAGGATGGCTTTCGCGATGTCGGCCAGGGAAGTGGGATCCCAGGGGCGGATGGCCAGTAACCGTGGCTCAGGGACAGAGATGGTTGCCAACTGGTTGAGGGGAGTAGGCGTGCCATAATACTCCACAGGCAGCCGCTCCACCAGGGCCGGGGAAGCCCGTCCGGTTCTGATGGTCATCAGATCCTCGCGGAGAGCGTCCACTGCCTTTTCCATCCGATCTTCGGTGTCTTTGAGCAGGTCTTTGATCATGACTCACCCCTCTCATTGGTTTAACGGGTATCCGCAGATCCAAATTCTGAGCAGAGCAGGCTCCCACGCCCGCGGACCGGCGGCCCTTTGACACACTCAGGACAAGCATGGGAGCCGCCTCTCCTGGAAACCCTGGATCTACTGGCTATAGAAGCTATCTGCAGATGATGGTGCCCACTGCCTCGCCGAGGATGGCTCGCTCGATGCTCTGAGGTTCCCAGAGGTTGACGACGATGATGGGGAGATCGTTGTCCATGCACAGAGAAATAGCCGTGCTGTCCATAATCCTCACCCCCATGCTCAGGGCGTCAATGTAGGTCAAGTGCTCCAGTTTCTTGGCTTGAGGATCAAGGTGAGGATCGCTCTCGTAGACGGCATCCACCTTGGTGGCCTTGATCAGAACCTCGGCGCCGATTTCCATAGCTCGCAGGGCAGCCGCCGTGTCGGTCGTGAAATAGGGGTTGCCTGTCCCTGCCCCCAGGATGACCACCCGCCCTTTCTCCAGGTGACGGGTCGTCCGTAACCGGATATAGGGCTCGGCGATGGCTCTCATCTCAATAGCTGTCTGCACGCGGGTGGTTATCCCGATCCTTTCCAGAGCGTCGTGGAGGGCCAGGGAGTTCATGACCGTGGCCAGCATCCCCATGTGGTCGGCTGTAGCTTGCTCCATACCGTGGGCCATGCCATACTTGCCCCGCCAGAGGTTGCCAGCTCCCATGACGATGGCGATCTCCACGCCGTGGTCTTTGACCCCGCGGATCTTGGCGGCTACCTCCTCAGCCCTTTCGGGATCAATACCGTATCCTCCGGGCCCAGCCAAAGCCTCACCGCCTAGCTTCAGCATGACCCGCCTGTATTTAGTCTGGGACATTGTGACCTCCCCAGATCGGCCGGCTGGAATATCAGCTAGCTATCTGCTCACCCAGCTCGAATCTCGCAAACCGCCGCACCACGATGTTCTCGCCCAGTTTAGCGATAGCGGCATTGAGCACGTCCTGGACGGTCTGTTCATCGTCTTTGATGAAGGGTTGTTTCATGAGGCAAACGTCCTGGTAGTACTTCTGCAGCTTGCCTTCCACAATTTTCTCTACTATACGCTCAGGTTTGCCCATGTCCCTCGCCTGGGTTCGGTAGGTGTTCTTTTCCTCCTCTAACACATCAGGAGGAATGTCCTCAGGGGTCAGACAAAGGGGCTTGGTAGCCACTATTTGCATGGCCAGATCGTGAGCCAGTTCTTTGAACACCTCGGTCTTGGCCACGAAATCGGTCTCGCAGTTTAGCTCAATGAGGGCCCCGACGCGGCTGCCAGTGTGGACGTAGGCCTCGATCAGGCCTTCCTCGGCTTCCCGGTCAGCTTTCTTGGCGACAGCAGCCAACCCCTTCTCCCGTAGATATGCTTTGGCTTCCTCAAAGTCTCCGCCGCTGGCCTCCAGGGCCTTCTTGCAATCCAACACTCCGGCCGCTGTCGCCTCGCGCAGCTCTTTGATCATAGATGTTGTGATCTCCAATGGAATCTTGACCTCCTCGCTAGGTTGATGTTGGTTTGGACCTCCAGAGGCTACTCCTCTTCGGAAGCCTCGCCCTCTTCCTTTTTCTCCTCCTCAAACTTGAGCTTGCCCGATTTGAGCTTAGCCAGAGTAGCAGCGCCCAGGTATTTCTCTTCCTCTTCCTCCAGTCCAAGTTCTTCTTCCTCAGGTATCAGGGATGCTCGTAGATTCTGCCCTTCGATGACGGCATCCGCGATCTTGGTGGTAATGAGCTTCAAGGCTCGGATGGCGTCGTCGTTGGCTGGAATGATGTAATCAATGGGGTCCGGATCGCAGTTCGTATCCACCATAGCCACGATGGGGATGTCGAGCTTGTTGGCTTCTTTCACTGCGGTGGCTTCGCGTCGCACGTCGGTGATGAAGATCATATCCGGCAGGCGGCGCATGTCCTTGATGCCACTTAAGCGCTCGTTTAGCTTAGCGATCTCTCTCTCCAGTTTTAGAGCTTCTTTCTTGGTCAGCCGCTCGAAGTCTCCTCGTTCCTGGCGGTCTTCCAGGTTCAGCAGGTAATCTATTCGTTGACGTATGGTGCGCCAATTGGTCAACGTGCCTCCCAGCCAGCGCTGGTTGACGTATGGCATACCGCACCGCTGGGCCTGTTCGGCCGTGCTCTCATGGGCTTGCCTTTTGGTGCCTACGAAGAGGACAATGCCGTCTTCACTGACGGTGTCCCTGACCACATTGTGGGCACTATCCAGGGCCGTCATGGTCTGTTGCAGGTCAATAATGTGGATACCGTTGCGCTCAGTGTAGATAAAGGATTTCATTTTCGGGTTCCAACGCTTTGTGCGATGGCCGAAATGCACCCCTGTCTCCAATAGCGCCTTCATAGAAACTACTGCCACTTTCTTTTTTCCTCCTTACGTTTTTTTCTTCCGCCCATTTCATCCTGACGAGGGGCCTATTCAGCCGTCGTATGCTGAGTTGGCACGTCTTCGCCAGTCAAAGGGCGTGTTTAGTGGGACAGTTCGGGTAAGAGTATAGCACATACTTGGTTATCAGGCAAGTCAGCGATTTGAGATTTCGGCCCGTTTATGCTATACTCAGTACTTGAGAATTTGGGAGCGGAGTGCAGACGCAAGTCTGCTTCATGCCTCATAAAGGCGGACTTGCGTCCGCATTCCAGCAAGTTTTCCCATCTACTGATACTATCTTGAGATTTGAATCGAGGAGGAACATGAGATGGTGAGTCAAGACTTGTTGGACATCCTGCGGTGCCCCGCCTGCGTGCGGGATGGCCCTGACGCTGGCCTTCTGGACTTCATCAGGGAGCAATGGCTCGTTTGCCGGGACTGTGACCGCAAATACCCTGTCCGCGATGACATCCCGGTGATGCTCATTGATGAGGGGGATAAGCATCGAGACGTGCCTGTGGAGGAGTTAGGGGAGCCATAGTCGGGGTCTGTAACTCAGTCCGTGTCAGTCTCCAGGAAACGGACGATGCCATTGGCGATGCCCTGGGATATCTTGTCTTGTTGTTCCAGGAGCACCTGCCGGTCAGCAGCCATGAAGCCGATCTCGATAATCGCCCCCGGCGTCTGAGAATCTATCTCGTAGAAGGCATGGTACTCGCGCATGTCATAAGTTATGCTATGCTGATGGAAAGATAGACCCGTGGCTGTTTGATACTCCTC
Source organism: uncultured Anaerolineae bacterium (assembly GCA_964592085.1). Taxonomy (GTDB): domain Bacteria; phylum Chloroflexota; class Anaerolineae; order VGOG01; family VGOG01; genus CAZQDO01. The sequence goes on from CAZQDO010000044.1 coordinate 5,745, forward strand.
CTGGAGGCATTTCACCAGGAAATCCTCTTCCTCGGGTAAGGCGCTATGCAGTACAGTGGCTACTTTGAATCCGCTGGCCCTGGGTACGTCGCAAGAGTCCGTGTGGATGGAGATCAAGATATCGGCCTGATAACCATCTAGCGCCTCATCGAACTCCTCCAGGAGGTCCACTGTGTAGCCCTGGTCTTCCAGCAGGGCCTTCACCAACTGGGCGACGGCTAAATTGATCTCCACCTCTGTCAGGCCATCGGGACAGACAGCCCCTGGATCGTACCTCTGGGGGTCAGCGCTCCAGTGTCCGGCGACTAATCCGATCCTCCTGGGAGACTCGGTAGGAGTCGGGGGAGGAAGAACCATGGTAGCAGTGGGAATCGGGGTCGGGGTGAGGGCGATAACGACAGGCGTGGGCCTGGCAGACTCGCTCTCAAAGGCCCACAATCCATGCAGGATCAGGTAGGCGATGGCCAAAGAGCTGGCGATCATCACCGCTAACAACATCCTTTGGGCTATTTCCAATGCTCCCCTTCTGATCAACTCCTTGGGTCCTCCCCGAAATGTGCGTCGCCTGTACCTCAATCATACCTCTGATTTTCGATTTAGTCAACTTCACTGGTAGCGAGTTTGCGCTCCGGGGGAATTTGAGGTATACTTGGTGTAGGTAGGAATTCGAGATGAATGCTCAGGGCAGAGTCAAAGTCCAACGACAGCAAGAAGCCAATCTGAGATTAGTGAAAAGGAGTAAGGACGTGTTCACATTGCATCACCGCCGCACCTGAGGTGTGGCCTGGGGCGCCGGTTGGCGTCCGCAGGCCAGCTTGCATACGCCAGAGGCTTTGGCTAGGCTCAGCCCAGGGGGCGGTGATGTGACCGTACCCTGAGCCTGGATGTGGTGTCCCTCCTGGGGCAACTGCCGCCGCCGGCGTGTGCTGGCGGCGGTTTCTTGTTGCCCACGCTGCGGTCCCCGGACCGCTGTGGAGATCATATTTCAGGAGGTCTGTACCATGTTCGAAAAGCTTACCCGTTTCTTTGCCTCACGCCGGGGCATCGCCCTGGCCGGAGCCGTCATTGGCGTCCTGGCTCCGCTCTTGCAGAAGGCCGGCAACCCGCCCAATATGGGCATCTGCGTGGCCTGCTTCGAGCGGGACATCGCCGGGGCGCTGGGGCTCCACCGCGCCGCTGTCGTCCAGTACATTCGGCCGGAGATCATCGCCTTCGTACTGGGCGCGACCATCGCGGCGCTCCTCTTCCGCGAGTTCAAGCCCCGCGCCGGCTCCGCCCCCATCGTCCGCTTTGTCCTGGGCGTATTCGCCATGATTGGCTCGCTGGCCTTTCTGGGCTGCCCCTGGCGGACGCTCCTCCGACTGGCCGGCGGCGACCTGAACGCCATCGTGGGCCTGGCCGGGCTGGTCACCGGCGTCACCATCGGCGTCCAGTTCCTCAAGTCTGGCTACAACCTGGGCCGCTCCTACAAGACCTACGCTGCTGTCGGGTGGATCATGCCGCTCATTATGATCGGTCTGTTGCTGCTGTGCATCTTCCAGCCACAGTTCAGCGAGGGCGGTGCCATCTTCTTCAGCGAGAAGGGGCCTGGCTCGATGCACGCCTCTCTGCTCATCTCCCTGGGCGCGGGGCTGGTCATCGGCTTCCTGGCTCAGCGCACCCGCTTCTGCACCATGGGCTCCATCCGAGACGTCATCCTGATGGGCGACACTCACCTCATTAGCGGCCTCGGCGCGCTGTTGGTGGTGGCTTTCCTCACCAACCTGGTCCTGGGGCAGGTGAGCTTCGGCTTCTTCGGCCAGCCAGTGGCTCACAGTCAGCACCTGTGGAACTTCCTGGGGATGGTGCTGGCAGGACTGGCCTTTGCCCTGGCCGGTGGTTGCCCAGGTCGGCAACTGTTCCTCTCCGGCGAAGGTGATGGTGATGCCGGCGTTTTCGTCCTGGGGATGATCACTGGCGCAGCCTTCGCCCACAACTTTGCGCTGGCCGGTGCTCCCGATAGTGTCGCCAATGGCACAGTGGGCGGCATCTCGCTTTATGGGATGGCTGCCGTGATTCTGGGGCTGGTGGTCTGCCTGGCCATCGGCTTCACCATGCGCGATAAGCGAAATCTGGAGGTATGACACAATGACTAAAAAAGTAGATGCTCGTGGCTTCTCCTGCCCTCAGCCGGTCATCGTGACCAGGGGAGCCATCCAGGAGGGTCAATTCCCCATCGAGGTGCTGGTGGAGACCGTGACCTCGCGAGAGAACGTGCGCCGCGCGGCCGAGAAACTCGGCTGCCAGGTCGAAGTCGAGGGGGTGGGGGACGAGTTCAAGTTGACCATCCGGAAATAACCAATGGAAAATGACCAATGACCAAACCTCAAGGCTCGCTGTTGGGGTTTGGTCATTGGGATTCGGGGTTTGACTATGATTTACTTTGACAATGCCGCTACCTCCTGGCCCAAGCCGCCGGGCGTAGCCGAGGCAATGGTGCGCTTCTTGAATGGCGTGGGTGCCAATCCTGGCCGTTCGGCCCATCGCCTGGCAGTGGAGTCCGGGCGTATCGTCTACAATACCCGTGAGGCGGTGGCCGAACTGTTCAACGCGCCAGACCCTTTGCGGGTGGTCTTCGGCCACAACGTGACCGAGGCCCTCAATCTGGCCCTGCGCGGTCTGCTGCGCTCCGGCGATCACGTCATCACCAGCAGCATGGAGCACAACTCGGTGATGCGCCCGCTGCGCGCCCTGGAGCGGCAAGGGGTGGAGGTGACGGTGGTGCGGTGCTCACCGCAGGGCTTTCTCGACCCCGCCGATGTAGAGGCAGCGGTGCGACCCAATACGGCGATGCTTGCCCTCAACCACGCCTCTAACGTGGTGGGCACGCTGCTGCCGGTGGCCGAGGTGGGACGCATTGCCCGCCGCCACGGCTTGCTCCTCCTGGTGGACGCCGCCCAGACCGGCGGAGCCTACCCGATAGATGTGGAGGCCGACGGCATTGACCTGCTAGCCTTCACCGGCCATAAATCACTCTATGGGCCGATGGGCACAGGGGGGCTGATCATTGGCGAGCGGGTAGACGTGGATCGGATGGAGCCGCTCAAGCGGGGCGGCACCGGCAGCCGCTCGGAGCACGAGGAGCAGCCCGACTTCCTGCCCGACCTGTGTGAAAGCGGCACGCCCAATGCGGTGGGCCTGGCGGGACTGGAGGCCGGCCTGCGCTGGGTGCTAGAGCGAGGTGTGGACGCCATCCGCGCCCACGAGGTGGAGCTGGCCCAGCGGCTGATTCATGGGCTGACGAACATCCCTTCGACGGGCTCAGGGCAACGCCCCGGCGTGACCATCTACGGCGGGCTGGATGCAGAGCTGCAAACAGCGACAGTTTCCTTCGACATCGCTGGGATGGCACCCTCGGAAGTGGGGCTGCGCTTGGACGAAGAATACAGCATCCTGTGCCGCGTGGGATTGCACTGCGCGCCCGCGGCCCACAAGACGATGGGCACTTTCCCGTCGGGCACGGTGCGCTTTGGGCTGGGGGCTTTCAACACACTGCAAGAGGTAGATGATGCACTGACAGCCGTGCAGGCACTTGCTCTGGAGTCGCGATGACAGACAAGCCGTATGCAGTCATTCTTGTCCATTCCACGAGTTACGCCCTACGGGCGGAGAAGGTCCTGGGGCAGGCAGGGATTCCCTGTAAGTTGATCCCCGTTCCCCGCCACCTCAGTTCCGACTGCGGGGTGTGCGTCCGAATCGAGCGGACCGATCAGGAGGCAGCGCTTCAAGCACTGCAAACTGCCCGCGTGGAGTTAGAGGGAATTCACGAGATCTGAGGAGAAAAGTTATGGCGAAGACTGTTGACGCCCGGGGGCTGCCCTGCCCCCAACCAGTTATTATGACCCGCAACGCCCTGCAAGAAGGCGACGCGGTAACGACCATCGTGGATAACGAGACGGCCCAACACAATGTGACCCGCATGGCCGAGAAAGCTGGATGCACAGTGCAAACCGAAAAGCGGGACGATGGCATCTACCTGCACATCGCCAGGGAGGACGCACCCCTGGAGGAGGCGGTCTCACAGCCTGTGCCTGCCCCGACCGGAGGCCCGCTGGTGCTGGTGATACCCGGCGAGTGCATGGGGCGAGGGGAGCATCCCAAACTGGGGCAGATCCTCATTCGGGGCTTCTTTCACACCCTGGGCGAGGTGGAGCCTTTGCCCGATACCATCATCTTCTTCAACAGTGGGGTCAAACTGGTGATAGAGGATTCGCCGGTGCTGGAGGATCTGCAGGCCTTGTCCGAGCGGGGAGTGGAGATCCTGGCCTGCGGCACCTGTCTGGGATACTACGAACTGAAAGAGAAGATCGCGGTGGGCGAGGTGTCCAACATGTACACCATCGCCGAAACGATGTTGAAAGCGGGCAAGGTGATCAGCCTGTGAGGGAGGAGTTTGTCCTTTTTCACTATTCCGCTCGCCTTGCTGCCAGCTGGTAAGCCTCGAACCCGGTCCGTCTGGCGATGGCAATCACCCACACGATACAGTTGATCTCATCCACGCGGTAGACGACTCGATAGCGCTTTCCGCCGAAGTAGAGGGAGCGATACCCAGTTAGATCTATGCCATACTTATGGCCCAGGGGTTTGCCAGCGGAAGGGTGTTGCTGTAGCTTGCGCAACTGCCTGGCTGCTTGCTTCTGGAGAGACTTGTCCAAACTTGCCAGGTCCGAGCGGGCATCTGGGTGAAGTTTCATCTGGTACCGGGAGGTCATTTCACACCTCGATGCCCAACTCCTGTAGCACATCGTCCAAGTCCAGGTATTCTTCCGGCCCGACTTGCTCCCGGTCCTCGATGTGGCGTGCCAGGGTGACGTGCTCCAGTAATTCTTCCAACGCCACTAAACGCTTGTACTCATCCAGACTGATGAGCACCCCTTCGATCTTGCCCCGACGCTGGATGAACCACCGATGCTCCGGCAGCTTATCCAGCAGGCGGGAAAACTGAGTCATTGCCTTAGTGCTGTTAATCAGTTCGTTGGGAGCAAGTAATACTTCGGCCATTTAATACCTCTTTTTATCGCTATTTTGAGTCGGCTTTTTATCCTGGTTAGAATTATATGAAAAATCTGGTTAATAGTCAAGTGAAAGATTCAAAGGGGGATGCATGACTCGTGAGGAGATTCGCCTGACGGCCATGACCAGCGCGGCCGGTTGAGCGGCTAAGATGGGTCCCGAAGCCCTGGCGCAGGTGCTGCGCCCGCTGCAAAACATGTTCCGCGCCGAAGAACACCCGGAGTTGCTGGTGGGGCTGGAAGTCAGCGACGACGCTGCGGTTTACAAAATCAACGACGAACTGGCCGTCATCCAGACCCTCGACTTCTTCACGCCCGTGGTGGACGATCCCTACGACTACGGCGCCATCGCCGCCGCCAACGCCATGAGCGACGTTTACGCCATGGGCGGCGAGGTCGTGCTGGCCCTCAACATCTGTGGCTTCCCTCCCGATTTACCGCCGGATATCGTCACCGAAATCCTGCGGGGCGGAGCGGAGAAAGTGGCCGAGGCGGGGGGCGTGCTGGCCGGCGGCCACACCCTGGACGACAAAGAGCCCAAGTACGGCTTGGCGGTGATGGGTTTGATCCACCCCAACCGCGTGCTGGCCAAGGCCGGCGCCCGGCCCGGCGACATGCTGGTGCTGACCAAGCCGCTGGGGGTGGGCATCATCACCACGGCCCTCAAGGGAGGTGTAGCTGACCCGGCCCATGTGGCAGCCGCCGTGAAGAACATGAAGACGCTCAATCGGGATGCGGCCCGGCTGATTCAGCAGGTCGGTGTGCACGCCTGCACCGACATCACTGGCTTTGCCCTGCTGGGCCACAGCCACGAGATGGCGGAGAAGAGCGGTGTGCGGCTGCACTTCCATGTGGATAGGCTGCCTTTTCTGGAGGGCGCGATGCAATACGCTGAGGAGTGGCTTTTTCCCGGCGGGGCGTGCCGCAACCAGAGTGCCTATGAACGGTGGGTGGACTTCGGGCCAGGGGTCTCCGAGGAGATGCAAATGTTGCTCTTCACTCCAGAGACGTCTGGAGGACTGCTCGTGGCCGTCCCACCAGATAGGCTGGAAACACTGGCTGCCTTGTTCACTGAAGAGGGACACCCTTGCTGGGTCATTGGCGAGGTGCTGGAGGGCGAAGGTATCGCGGTGGTAGCTGCTCAGCCTCCCGCAGGTTTAGAGGCGGTTCTTTGGCAGAAACAGGCTTCGACATCGAATTTGAGGTGTTGAACAAGCCATTTACGAACCTGCGGGAGGGTAGGCTGAGTAGATACTCGCGGTGGTTTAAGAAACGAGGCGTTCAGCGCGTTCAATGAAGCGGACCAGGCGAACGCGCAATTCGGCTACATCGGCAGCGGGTCGGGTCAGGCGCACGCGGTCTGGGCCATGGTGCTCGCTCCACAACCATCGTAGTATCAAAAAGGGGTAGCGCGTCGCCCGGAGATGGTCCCACACCGCCAGCCGCTCCCCAAAAGCGTGATCCCCCGCTGGTCGGCGGTAATTGTCGCGCAGCCAGACATGCTGCGCCTCGCTCATCTCAACTGACGCCGCGTGCCAGCGCAGCTCCGCCAGGTCCAGGGCGGGGTCGCCCCACCCGCTGTATTCCCAGTCCACCCATCGCAGCCGGTCATCACCACCCCACACCGTGTTGGCCAGATTCGGGTCCACGCGACACAGACGCAGGGGCACCATCTCACGGCCTGGGTTTACGGTAGTCGTCCGGACGGTCTCGGCACAACCATCCACCAACTTCGCCAGGCGATCATACAGATTTTGTCCATCCGGGTCGGTGGCCGCCAGCCATGATCCGTACTTGGCCAGGAAATAATGTAGTTCAACCAAGTAAACCTCAAAGTCAAACCGGTGGGCCCAGGCGTCGGGGAGATGGTAGTCCTCAAAGTCTCCTGGCTGGAGGGTGTGCAGGCGTTGGAAGCTATTGAGCAACGAGGCCAATTGCTGCACTGTGGGCGATGGGCTGAGGGGTTCACCAGGCAGCCAGCGGTAGGCGACGGTGGGGAAGGGAACGATGGTGCAACTGTCGTCTAGCCAGAGGGGCTGCGGCGCGATGTCCAGCCCAGCCTCGTGCAGCAGGCAAAGGGCCGCATACTCCCGGGCGGCTCGGTGGCACTCATCGGCGACGCATAGCTTGCAGGCGTAGCGCTGCCCAGCGGCTTCCACGCGGTACAAGGCATTGTTGAACCCGCCGGTCACGCGGTGCACCGTCACCGCATCCTCGGTCCATGCCTCCGCTTCGGCAGCGTACGCGGCAGCGACTACCCGCAGCCAGCCTCGCGTTTCGCTCACTCGATCTCCTCCCGCAGATGATCTGTGCGGTTCATGAACTCGATGAGCCATCGGTTGCCGTTCCAGTTCAGTCCATGAAGGCCGGTGGCGTCCGTATTGACGCCGAAGCTGTGAGTTCCCAGCAGACACCGTATAATGGTCCCAACAGTGCCGCCGTGGGCCACGATCAACACCGTGCCTGCTGGGTGAGCATCGAGAATGCGGCGGGTCGCCTCCTGGGCTCGGGCTTTGAAGGGCAGATAGCTCTCTAGGAGATAGGTTGGGGCTGCGGCAGAGCCGTTGATGTACGGTGGAGCGGAGTCATCGCTGTCGTCCCAGTAAGGCACCTCGAACTCGCGAAGATCGTCGTCGAGGGTCAATGGCAGGCCCAGCTCAGCGGCGACGATCTCGGCTGTGTCCCTGGTGCGAACGAGGGGGCTGGCATAGATGGCGTCAATCTCGTGGCTTCGCTCTGACGGACTCGAGCCCAGAGGGTTGGCAGCCAGCCAGCGGCCCAGCAGGCGTGCCTGCCGGCGGCCTCTGTCGGTCAAGGGACTATTAAAGCCGGCCTCATCGCCGCGAACCATCCACTCCGATTCACCATGTCGGGCTAGAAGAAGGTTCATGTCAACGCACCTATCTTTCTACGATATCCAATCCCATGCTACTCGCTAGTCATTACTCTACCGTGCTGGCGGCAGAAGCCGATTTGCTGCCCCAGGTGGAAGCGCGCCTTCTCATCGTCCTCCGCCTCCAGGACCTCTGGCTTCAGCTCCACTGTGGCGACGCCGTCGTAGCCATCCTGGGCCAACCGGCTGATGAGGGCATCCAGCGGCAAGAAGCCATCCTCCAGACGGCGATGCTCTTGAACACGTCGCCCCTCCCGGCGGGCGTTGGACAGGTGCACGTGCACCACCTGCCCCCGCAGCCGCTCGTATATCATCAGTGGATCTTGCCCTTTCGTCCCCAGGTGGGTCATGTCCAGGGTCAAGTGAGGAAAAGCGCCCCATACGTCCAGGCTGTTCATCCGCCACAGCTCTCGCGGCCCAAAGGGCCACCAGCGGACCCACTGCACCGGCATGTTCTCCACGGCGATCACCGGCTTGGGATGGGCCCGCTGCCAGGCCCGCAGATCATGGCGGAGCCAGCGAGCGTAGGCCCCTTCCCTCAAACGGGGCAGATGGATGATGACGCCCCCCGCGCCGACGGCTCTGGCCACTTCCGCTGTGGCGGCGATGCTCTCGGGTTGAGTCTGGGGCCAGGCTGCCAGTCGCTTTGGGCGGAAGGGGGCATGGACACTCAGGATGGGTAGGCCATGCCGGTCGATCAGCCGCCGCAGGTAGACTGGCTGACGGGTATCGAATCTGTGATCAACGAGCACCTCAATGCCGTCGAAGCCGGCCTCAGCGGCCAGGGCAAAGACGCGATCCAGGCCATAGGTATAGAGGGACCCCGTGGAAAGGGCAAAACGCATTAGTCATCCTCCTACAAGTTAGTTGCGACGAGCAGTTTTCTATCTTGCCAGATCCTCCGATTTGACTTTTGCGAGCAACTGCGCTATATTGTTGAAAACGGTAGCCGTACTTCAGGAAACACAGGATATTTTTGGGGAGGGCCATTATGGGTAAGACTATAGAGGTATTATATGATGGGTCAGTGCTTCGACCTATTGAGCCCCTTACACTTAAGCCAAATACCCGGGTATGGATTGTTATTGAGATCGTGCCACCCACTAAAGATACGCCCACTTCTTTCCTTCAAACGGCGCGTTCGCTCAACTTAGATGGTCCATCGGACTGGTCTGCAAATTTGGAAACCTATCTCTATGGGGACAAGGCCCAGTGAAGACTGAGGTATTCCTTGATGCTGCCTACGCTATTGCGTTGTCTGTACCAAAAGACAGCTATCACAAGCGCGCAGTCTCACTTGCCGATGAGTTGGAAGCATCGAAAACGCGCTTGGTAACGACTCGTGCGGTGATGTTGGAAATTGGAAATGCCTTGTCAAAACAGCGCCATCGTCACGCTGCAGTGGAATTGCTGCGATCACTTGAGGCAGATCCAACTGTTACCATTGTCCCACTGTCCGAAGACCTTTACGCCAAAGCGTTCCGTCTCTATCGTGAGCGTCCAGACAAGGACTGGGGATTGACAGATTGTATATCATTCATCGCTATGCAGGATCGCAAGATCACTGAAGCGTTAACCACAGATGAGCATTTCCAGCAGGCAGGTTTTAGAGCATTGTTGCTGGAGGGTTCCACATAATCCCGCCGAACATTGCCTACGTTCATTTCGCCCCACTATTGACTTTCCCCTCATCATTCGCCCAGTGCGCAGCCTGTTGCTCACCTCGCGCACGACAGTAGTATAGCGCAATCGAAGCTTTTTGTCGAATTTGGCGAAGCTGTATCCCCTTTTGCCCTGATTTGACAAGTGAACCAAACACCTGTATAATATGAACCAGGGGTTCACAAACCATGACGCTACTCGATTGGATGCAGATTCACACTCACATCCTGCAACTGGAACAGGAGGGCTTAGTAACTCGCACCTTTCGACGTCTCGATCCAGAGCGCCAGCAGGCGATCCTCGCCGCCATCCTAGACGAGGCTGTCGAGAAAGGCCCGACCTCGCTCAACATCAAGCAGGTCGCTGAACGAGCTGGGGTTTCGGTCGGCTCGCTCTACACCTACTTCGTCAACCGGGAGGGCTTGCTGGCCTTTGCCGTGGAACTGTGTGTGCGCTTTATGACCGACGCGTTCGATAGCTCCAGACCCTATCTGCTGGCCATGCCACTGCACGAAGCACTGACCACTTACTTGACATACGGCGTCGAATGGAGCCGCACCCAGACGGGCCTGATCCAGTTCTTTGGGCGGGCGGCCTATCAAGGGGATCCTGAATTGGCCGAGCGGGTCGTGCGCCCCATCGCGACGGCGATGCGCGAGATAGTCCACGACATGCTGGCCCAGGCGGCCGCACGGGGCGAGATCCGCGCCGATGTAGACCTGGAGGCCACCGCACGCATCGTCCACGCGCTGACCATCGCCGTCGGCGATAGCCAACTGCTGCCCTACCTGAACACCTACTTTCAGGTGAGCGACGAGGACGTTTCGCCTGAGAGGACCCTGGATGCGCTTCTGGCGCTCATTCTACGCGGGATTGGCACGGAGTAACGGTGAAAGCTCTGAGTATTGCTCGAAAAACGCTGCTCGAATACCTGCGCGAACCGCTACTGCTCGGCCTGGCGTTGGTCTTCCCTATCCTGTTCATTGGCGTGTATTACATCGCCTTTGGCGAGACCGACCAGGGATTGGCCAGCTATCTGACGATATTGGTCATCAACGAGGACGCCGGGGCGACAATGGGGAGCGAACCCTGGCAGGCCGGCGCTCAACTGATTGACGCCATGCGTGACACTGAGTGGGAGGGCCGACCTGTCTTTGACGTCTCCGAGGTGGCCGACCGCCGCGTGGCCGAAATCTCGCTGTGGGAGCGCAAAGTCTCCCTGCTGCTCATCATCCCCCCCGACTTCACGGAAGCTCTACTCGAAGCTTCTGCCGGGGTGGATAGCGCGTCGCCAGCCATCGTCTCTTTGGTTGGCGACCCAAATTCGGACAACTTTGTCTTTGCCACCAGTTTTCTCGACGACCTGGTACGCCAGTTTGTCAGGTACGCTGTGGGCTGGCAGAGCAGCCTGACCGTCGCCTACGAGTTCCTGCCCGGTACCGGCACGATGTCGGACTTTGACTTTGGCATACCAGGGCTGATCGTCTTTGGCACCATGTTTGTGGTGATGTTCACCGCCAGCACCCTGGTCCGCGAGAACGTTGGCGGCACATTGCAGCGCCTGCGGCTGACGCGCACCCGCGCCCGCGACTTGCTGGTCGGCGTGACCCTGGCGCAGATGATCATTGCCCTGGTTCAGGTGCCTCTCACTTTTGCTGCGGCGATGGCCTTTGGCTTCCGCGGCCACGGCTCACTGCCCCTGGCGATGGGAATTGGGCTATTGCTCACCCTGTCGGCGGTGGGGCTGGGGCTGATCGTGGCCTGCTTTGCCCGCAACGACGGCGAAGCTGCCAACCTGGCTGGCGTGGTGTTGGTGGTCATGACCCTGGTGTCGGGCGCTATGTACCCTATGCCAGATGCGCCAATTGCCACAATTGCCGGTCGCACCATCCAGATCTACGATTTCCTGCCCCCTGCCCACGCTGGCGAGGCGATGCGACGAGTGCTGATCCTGGGCGATGGCCCCGGCGCTATCGCCTACGAGTTGGCGGCGATGACTATTCTAGCAGTGGTCTTCCTGGCGGCAGGTGTGTTTCTCTATCAGCGGTTGCAACTGCGAGAAATCTAATTGTGAGATGTGATAACCCAGTACCAGTAGATGAGAAAACTTACTGGAATGCGGACGCAAGTCCGCCTTTACGAGCATGAAGCAGACTTACGTCTGCACTCCGCTCCCAAATTCTCAAGTACTGAGTATGGAGGAATCCCTATGCCCAACGTCGTCCTGCAAACAGAAGGCTTGACCAAGCGCTATGGCTCGTTGACGGCTGTGAAGGATCTCACGCTGGAGGTGTATGAGGGTGAGGTGTTCGGCTTCCTGGGGCCGAACGGTGCCGGCAAGACCACTTCCATCAACATGATGTGCGGACTGCTCAAGCCAGACGCCGGTCGCGTCACCATCCGCGGCGTGCCCATCGCCGAGGCCGACGACGAAGTGCGCGCTCGCGTGGGGGTGTGCCCGCAAGACGTCGTCCTGTGGGAGCGATTGACCTGCATTGAGCAGTTGCAGTTCATCGGCCAGATGTACGGGCTGACCGGGCGAGAGGCACGCCAGCGGGGAGAACAACTGCTCGACGAGCTGGATCTGACTGACAAGCGGAAGGTGCAAGCACGCAAGCTTTCGGGCGGTATGCAGCGACGGCTCAATCTGGCCATGGCCCTGGTCCACGATCCCGAGATCATGGTGCTGGATGAGCCGGAGGCCGGGCTGGACCCTCAGAGCCGCGTCAAGGTGCGGGAGTACATCCAATCGCTGGCCCGACAAAAGACCGTCATCCTGACCACGCACAACATGGACGAAGCCGACCGGGTGGCCGACCGCGTGGCCATCATAGACCACGGCGAGTTGCTGGTGCTAGACACACCCCAGGCGCTCAAGCGGAGCGTGGGAGAGGGAGACGTGCTGGAGATCGGTCTGAGTGGCCCGCTGGACGATGCCAGCCACGGGCGAGTACAGGCGGCGCTGGCCTCGGTAGTTGCTAAAGGCGATCGGTCCATCGCCCACACGTTGGATATCGGGAGCCGCACGCTGACGATGCGGGCGCTCAATGCTGTGGCGGCACTGCCTGCCATTCTGGATGCGTTGGAGTCGGCCGGCTTGCGGCCCGGTGAGGTACGCGTGCGCGAGAACACCCTGGAGGACGTCTTTATCCAACTGACCGGGCGGAGGCTGCGCGAATGAAAGCCCTCCTCGTCGCTCGCAAAAGCCTGATCGAGATGCTGCGTGAGTTGCAGCTTTTGGGCCTGGTCGTGTTGATGCCCCTGCTTTTTGTGGTTATCACCGCCGTCGGCTACAGCAACACTCTGCTGGTCACCCATCCCGTGCTGGTGATCAGCCCCGATCCCCAAGGTGCGCCGCTGATAGAAGAGCTGGAGTCGCAGCGTTACGCCGACGGACGTCCAATCTTTGACATCACGTTGACCGAAGACCAGGAAGCCGCCGAGGTCGCTCTCAAAGAACAGACCGCCACGGCGTTGGTGGTCATTTCGCCGGACGATGCCGGTGGGCAATCGTTGCACGTCACGATACGGGGAGACGCCTTGTACAGGCGCTTTTACAGGGCCAGTACCGTCCTGAACAGCGTGGCCAACCGCTACGCCGACCGCGTCGCCGGTCAGCCAGAGGTCGTGCGAGTCGTTGAGCAGCCAATAGTCGCTGCCGGTCCCCAGACCGAGTTTGATCTCTATGCGCCGGGGATGATCATCTTTGCTTTGCTGTTGATCACCCCCCAGACGGCGATGCTGGTGGCGCGCGAGATTCGGTGGCGCACGCTGCGCCGACTTCGGCTCACTCGCCTGAGCGCCTGGGGGCTGCTGGGCGGGATGAGCGTGGCGCAGATGGTCGTTGCTGTGGCACAGGTAGTGGTAGTGTTTCTGGCCTCGCTGGCTTTTGGGTTTCACAACCAGGGTTCGCTGTGGCTGGCCATCATCGTGGGGCTGATCGTGAGCTTTTCGGCCATCGGTCAGGGGTTAGTGGTGGCCTGTTTCGTGGAAAACGACAGCCAGGCCGCCAACGTGGGGGCCACGATCTCAATGTTCCAGGTGTTCCTCTCAGGCGCCATGTACCAACTTCCCCCCCTGACAGTTTTCACCCTGGCTGGTCACCAGATAGACGTGTTCGACGTTTTCCCCGCCACCCACGGCTTTCTCGCTTTGCAGCAGGTATTGTGCTATGGGGCCGGATTGAGGGAGATCGCCTTCCGGCTGGGAGCCACGCTGGTCCTTTCGGCCCTGTACTTCATCGTCGGCGTGGTCGTCTTTCACCACCTTCAGATGCGAGGCAACGCATAGCCGATCCTCCATCTGCCCCCTCCACACCGACGGCTTAGTGGCCCACGTCTCCTCATCGGGCTTGACTCCTCTCACAACTCTCTGTAGCCAGGTTGTCCCCGGTTTCTCTTCCTGGCCGCACTCCTCATGAACCTCGATTAAGGAAGGGGTAGCGCAGGCGCTGCGCGCGGGGTTTGGG
>CAZQDO010000045.1:0-19546 GCA_964592085.1 uncultured Anaerolineae bacterium
GTACATGCGCAGCCGATGACGTGATGAGGACAGCAGGTACCCAGTGATTGGGGGGAAAAGAGTCGCCGATGGGTTTGAATGACCAAATCATCAGAAGAAAGGAGGCACGTCATGAGAAGAATCACACGCATTAGCCCCGGATCGGCATTCAAGGTTGGCTTCGCCGTCTATGCACTGCTCCTCGGCATAGTTGGTCTCCTCGGCATTTTGCTTGCCCTGGCAGGCATGGGGGCCATCAGTGATTTACTCGAAATCGTGGACGTAGGAGCCGGGATCGTCGGGCTGCTGATTGGATACATCATCAGCGTGTTCTTGTACGGTCTCATAGGTGGCATAGGTGCTGCTATCACAGCCGCAATCTACAACGTGGTGGCCGGCTGGACCGGTGGCCTGGAGATCGAGCTCAGCTAAGTGAGGCAGGTTGCCCTGCAACCACCGGCGACTCTTTTTAGTAATTAGCCATAGGTAGGAATGAAACGTACCGATTTGCAATAAAGAAAGGAGGTCTGAATGGCTGGAGAAGTAAGTCTCCAATGTACAATGGGTAAACCAAATGTGCCCGTCACAAACACCCAACAATTGGCCTACGTGCTCATTGAGGCCAGACCTACAGGGGCGATGGCCAATGTGCAGATGCCCCTCAACTTCAGCCTGGTGCTGGATCACAGCGGTTCCATGGCCGGGGAGAAGTTGCAGAATCTCAAGGAGGCGGTCAAGCTGGTGCTGGATCAGATGCAGCCCCAGGACTACGTGTCGCTGATCATCTTCGACGACAAGGCCCAGGTGGTATCGCCCAGCCAGCCGGTGACCAACCCGGCTCACCTCAAGTCGTTGGTGGACGGCATTAAGGACGGCGGCGGCACGGAGATGTCCAAAGGCATGAAGCTGGGCCTGGCCGAGGTGCAGAAGGCCCTCGATCCATCGCGCGTCAGCCGCGTCCTGCTGATGACTGACGGCCAAACGTGGGGCGATGAGGATCAGTGCCAGATATTGGGAGGCGATGCCGGACGCCTGGGCTCTCCCATCACCGCCTTGGGCCTGGGCGACGACTGGAACGAGGAGCTGCTCGACACCATAGCCAACGCCAGCGGCGGAGTATCCGATTTCATTGATGCCCCCCACAAGATCCAGCAGCACTTCCAGTCTACGTTACAGAGCATGCAGGCCACCGTGGTCAACAACGCCCAGCTCGTCCTGCGCTTGGTCAAGGGCATCAATCCCAGGCAGGTCTGGAGGGTCATCCCCCTCATCTCCCAGTTGAGCCCTAGGGCCCTCTCCGACCGCGATGTGCAAGTGCACCTGGGCGACCTGGAGAAGGAGCAGGGACAGGCCGTGCTGGTGGAGCTCTTGCTGCCGCCCCGTTCCGCTGGTAGCTACCGCATCGCCCAGGCCGAGGTCAGCTACGACGTGCCCGCTGCCGGCATAGTGGGCGAGAAAGTGCGCAGCGATATCCTACTAGCCTTCACCGATAATCCGTCGCTGGCCCAACAGCAAGACCCAAGGGTGATGAATCTGGTGGAGAAGGTGACGGCCTTCAAGCTGCAGACGCGGGCCTTGGATGAAGCCAAGGCCGGGGACATCGTTGGCGCCACCCAGAAGCTGCGGGCAGCGGCGACGCGGTTGTTGGAGATGGGCGAGACCGAGCTAGCGACAGCAGCGGAGGAAGAAGCAAAACGCCTGGAGCAGGAGGGGCGGATGTCGGACGCTGGCACCAAGAAGTTGCGGTACGAGACCCGCAAACTGACCCAGAAGCTAGACCAGTAATCTGTGTAGTCAGATGGTCACGTGGTCTGGTGGTCAGGTGGTCGAGTGGGCATGCTCAGCGACTAGACTACCAGACGACTATGCGACCAATAGACCAAATAAAGGAGGTTATAAAATGACCAACTGTCCACAATGTGGCAACAAGAATCCAGATGGAGCGGCTTTCTGCGACAACTGTGGGGCTAGCCTGGCGGGAGTAGCTTCACCCCCGCCGGCAGCGCCCGCCGCTCCAGCCGTACCAATGGCACCGGCAGCAGGAGCGACCTGCCCGTCCTGTGGTGCACCAGCCATCCCCGGCGAGGCCTTCTGCGACAACTGCGGTGCAGCACTTCCCACAGCACAACCGGTGGCACCAGCAGCGGCACCGCCCCCGCCGGCGGCACCCCCGCCGACTCCAGCAGCACCACCAGTAGGTGCTATGGTGAAGTGCCCCGTCTGTGGGGCCGACCAGCCGTCTGGTCAGTCCTTCTGCGACAACTGTGGTGCCTCCCTGGCGGCGGCTCCACCACCGGTGGCGCAGCCACCAGTGACACCTGCAGCTCCGCCGGTGGCGCCCCCGCCCCCTGTCGTGGGGATGCGCCCTCGACTGGTGGTGGCCGGCACCGGAGTAGAGTTCGACCTCAGCGGGAAAGCTGAGATCCTGATGGGTCGCGAGGACCCCGTCAGCGGGGTGTTCCCGGAGGTGGACCTGACGCCCCACGGCGGCGAAGAAGGAGGCGTCTCTCGCCGCCACGCCAAGCTGACGGTCCGGGGCAACCAGTGGCTCGTTGAGGATCTGAACAGCACCAACTTCACCTTCGTCAACAACCAAAAACTGAACCCCGGTGTGCCTCAGCCTCTGAATAACGGAGATCAAGTCCGCCTGGGGCGCGTGGTGTTGACCTTCCAGACAACCTAGCAGGACGACGCAGGGGAGCAGGGGGAGCAAGGGAGCAGAGAGACAGCGAAGAATTCTCCTCTGCCCCTTTGCACCTCTGCACCCCTGTACAAAGATGGTTGACCTCAACTTCGCCTGCGATCACATAGCCAACTATCTGATGAGCCGGTGGGCTGCACTGGGGCTGCACACCGTCGGGTTGACGGCGTTGATGTGTTGGTTGCAAAGGCGGAAGGACGTTCAGCAGAAAGAGAGGCCCGCACATGTTACTCAACGACCAACGCATTCGCAGCGCCATAGCTGGCGGCCTCGGCGGTGCGGTGAGCTGGCTGCTGATCGAGCCACTGGTGGCTCCCCGGTTGTACTATGCCACTAGCGTGTCCGAGCTGTATCCGATAGATGCCATCTTCGGCGCTCTGGCCGGCATCTGCATCGGCGCAGCGCTGGGCATCGCCGAGGGGCTCATCGTTCGCTCAGCGTACCAGGCCAGACGGGGTGGTCTCATCGGAGCCGGAGCGGGCATCATCGGCGGCGCCATCGGCCTGGTCATCGGAGAGATGGTGTATCAGCCCCTGAAGTTGCTGTGCTTCGTGGGGCGCAGCATCGGCTGGGCCGTGTTCGGCGCCTTCCTGGGCGCCGCCGAGGGCATCACCCGACGGTCGTGGAAAGGGCTGCGCAGCGCGGCGTTGGGCGGCACCATAGGAGGAGCCATCGGTGGATTCATGTTTGACCTGGTGGCTCTGTTCACCGTGTTCCTGTTCGGCAGTGATGCCCTGAGCCGGGGCGTGGCTCTGACCATCATGGGAGCATGCATTGGCCTGTGGATCGTGCTGATGGAGCGGGTTCTGGCCCCGGCTACCCTCAAAGTCGTCTCAGGGCGGTTCGAGGGGCGAGAGTTTCTCCTGGACAAGCCCTGCCTGACCCTGGGCAGCAACGAGCGCGGGGACATCGCCATCTTCGGCGACCCGCAGATCCGGGGGCATCACGCTACCCTGCATCACGAGGGGAGAGGCTACGTCATTGAGGCCGAAGCCGGCGCTCATATGATAGTAAACAGACAACCGGTCACCCGGCAAGCCCTGGGCAGCGAGGATGAACTGATCGTCGGCCAGACACGACTCATCTACCGCGACAAGAGCGGTGCGGTGCCTGTCCGTCCTCCCATTGCGCAACCCGCTCCCAGCCCAGTGGTATCACCGCGACCGATGCAGCGGCCACCAGTTGCGCCCGATCTTCCCCTCGCAACCCTGTGGCTGATAGACCAAAGCACTGGTCACCGGTACGCCCTGCGTCCTGGAATCACTACTATCGGCCGCAGTGGGGATAACGACATCGTGCTCGACGCGCCCAGCGTCTCAGCCCACCATGCCGAGATCCGCTACGAGAACGGTCGCTACATTCTCTACGACCGGGGTAGCACCAACGGCACCTTCGTCAATGGTCGGCGCATCAGCGGTCCGAACTTGATCAAGGCTGGGTGGAGGCTATGGATCGGGAATGTAGAGTTGGTAGTTCGCAAATCTGGATAGCAGTAGTATCCTTGAGAGACAGAAGAGGCCATTAGATCTTGGAGGGAACGCAAGATGTTCAGCTACAAGTTAAAACCCGGTGTGAAGATCACCACCGAGGCACTTTCTGAACGGGAGCACGACCTCTTCATCATGCATCGAGGTAAACTTGATGAAATCCGCAAACGGCATGAGCATTACTATCTCATCACAGGGGGAGATGCCGCTGGCAAGTCATCGTTTGCTGAATATATTCTACAGGCCAAAAGAGAGGAGGCACGTAACAACGGGAGAGAATATGTTGAGCTTAGAGTGCCTGCAAACGTCCAACAAGATCCTGAAACTAAGTTAGATCGCCTAGAAGGTGAGATGCGCCGCTACCTACCAGGCCGGGGCAAGACCAAGACGCACGAGTCAAGATATAACCTTCACATTGAGCTTTCGGTACCACCGTTGATCACAGTCGGGGCTGCGGCCGATGTGGGCCGAGACAAGCTGGAGCCACTAGCCTTTCCTGACCGGGTCTATCAGGCCAAAGAGCTGCTGCAAACTATTGCTACGAAGAGGAGGGGATTTCTTGTCAAGAGGGCCCCTGTCGTTACAGTCATCATCGACGGCGTAACTACGTTGGCTATAGTTGAAGCCATTAGGGAGTTGTTCGATGTGAACGATTTTCTCAATGAGGATCGAAAGGTTCTGTTTCTAATAGTGGGGAATTGGCAAGTGCACGATGAGTGGTGGCGGAGAAAACATGTTCATCAACCAATGGTAATGTCAAGCTTTGTGGACGTCTATCTGCCGCTTGTCTGGAACACTGGTCAGATATGTGAATATGCGATTGCAGAGGACACCATCAATACCAAATCTCTCTATCCTGCGTTCAGAAAATATCTGGCACTCGTTTCTCGTGGTCAACTCAGGGAAATGTGGACCCAATTGTACAGATGTAGCCATGATAAGGTCAGCATGGGAGTGATAGAGAGATATGCACACTTATACGATATGCTTTTCGAACGTCCAGAGTTGGTGCGATCTATCGCATCACGAGGTCATGCGGTGGAGTGGGAAGATCGGGTCAGGTGGGCACTCTGCTATATCATAGACTGGGTCATGGGGCAATGGCCCACGGATCATCGGAGCCTCGGCAGGAGTGAGGTAGATATCCTTTCATCACAGATGTCTCAGGTGATTCCGGTGGAACGCGGCCTACAGGAGTTGATAGATGGAGCTCTCAACGTTTTAGTTCAAGAAGGTTATCTGCTTCAAAGTCGCGGTGAATTTTATCTTCCCAAGAAGGCATGCATGACTTGTGGGTGGCGGACTCACCGTTTCGAAGCTAAGTTCTGTATCAAGTGTGGCACTGCTCTTCCGACTGATCGAACGTTGAAGCCCAGCGGACTTACTTGCTCAATGTGTGGTAGAGCCAATCGTCCAGAGGCACAATTCTGTCTACACTGTGGTCATCGGCTAGGTAAACCCCAGGCTATGCCGCCCAAAGCCTTTCCTGTTCCCACACTACCAGCAAAACTCGAACGTCTCCGAGTAGGGACAAAGCTGGCAGACAGATACGTGATCATAAAGCTGCTAGGGGGTGGGGGTATGGGTACAATATACCTTGTTGAAGACACACGTTTGTTTAGGCAAAAGCTGGCACTTAAGGAGCTATTGGACTGGTTCACCGACCCGGACGAGAGGCAGCAAGCTATTCAACAGTTTGAACGAGAAGCGCAGCTACTTGCTTCCCTCAGACACCGCAATTTCCCGTTGATCACCGACTATTTCTCTGCATTTGGCCGGCATTACCTTGTGATGGAATTCATTGAAGGCCAAACGTTGGCCGAAGTATTGGAGTCTTCACCTGGTTTCCTTGCCGTTGATATAGTTATTGGATGGATCAAACAACTCTGCGATGTATTGGACTATCTGCACAGTTGCCAACCTCCAATCATCTTTCGTGACTTGAAGCCCTTGAATATTATGCTTACCAACGACGGAACTATAAAGCTGATTGACTTCGGTATAGCGCGGGCTTTTACTCCTGGCAAGCAGGCAGATACAGCGGCACTCGGCACGCCGGGATATGCTCCACCCGAACAATATGGCAAGGGGCAAACTGACGCCCGCTCAGATATCTATGCATTAGGGATGACCATGCATCACCTCCTGACCAAGTACGACCCAACAAGTGGCCCTGCTTTTGCCCTACCGTCAGCCCGAAGCCTCAATCCACAAGTACCAAAACACTTAGAAGCTGTGATTGAAAAGGCAATAAGGTTGGTACCCGAGGACCGCTTCCAAACAGCCAGAGAATTTCAGGAGGCACTCGGAGCATCGTAGCTCACACCTTGGCATAGCGAGCGGAGTGAGTAACAACAGGCTCCTAAAGAGCGTACTTCAGGGCTGCTATACACTATAAAGAAGGTCGGTCAGGACAGCGCGCGGGGCCATATGTCAATTAGGCAGTCGAAGAAAGGAAGGCATAGATGACCATCACACTTCATGCAGCAGGCGCGAAGCACGGCGGCCTGGTACGAGAGGTAAACGAGGATGACTTCTTCGTCAAGGTGGTGCAATCGTCAGACGAGGAGCCGGTGGGGCTGTTCATCGTCGCCGATGGGATCGGCGGACACATGGGCGGTGAGTTCGCCAGTGAATGGGCGGTGAAGACGATCCGCGAGGAACTGAAAGAGCTGTTCATCCCCACCGATCCGCGTAAGACGGTGAAGCTCGATTCGGCCGAGATCGAGGCCTTGGCCAGTGGACGATCCGCACCCACGCGACGGCTGGGTGAAGCGGAGGTCGAGCGTACGATCCGCCACGCTGTGCAGCGAGCCAACGAGGTGGTGCTTGGTATCGCACGAGCCAAACCGGCGGAGGCTGCTGATACCGGTTCCACCGTTACCCTGGCAGTGGTACAGGGCCTCACGGCATACGTGGCCAACGTGGGCGACAGCCGCACCTACCTCTTCCGCAGCGGGGAGCTAACGCCCATCACGACAGACCACTCCGTGGTGACCAGCCTGGTAGCGGCTGGCCAGATTCGGCCAGAGGACATCTACACCCACCCCCAGCGCAACCTGATCTACCGCTCCCTGGGAGGAAAGGCAGAAGTGGAGGCGGATCTCTTTCGCCGGGAACTGCAGCCCGGTGACCAACTGCTCCTGTGCTCCGATGGGCTGTGGGAGATGGTGCGCGACCCCCAGATCGCCAAGATCCTGGAGAAGGCACCGGATTCCAAGACCGCGTGTGAGCGGTTGGTGCGGGCTGCCAACGACAATGGCGGGGAGGACAACATCGCGGTGGTAGTGGTGCGGGTGGAGTCAAAATAGGTGATGCGGGGATGGTGATGGGTACATTCTGCAACCTGTGCGGCCAACCCACCCGAGGGCGGTATCACGTCTATCGTCGCCTGGGTTCCGACATGCACAAAGGGCTGGTGGTATGCCGACACTGCGAGCGAGAGGCTCGACGCTGTGCTATCTGCCGTATTCCTATCAGTCCTGCGGTGAGTGTCAACGGCCTTTGTCCGACCTGTGATGCGCAGGTTCCATACTGCGCCGCCTGCGGTCAGCGGGTCCAGGGAAACTACATACACAACGAGTCCAATGGAGCATACTACTGCGAGACCTGCTTCAACCACCGGCCTCGTTGCGGGGTGTGTGGAGGAGCGGTTGGACAGGGCGGCTATCAATTGCACGACGGGCGGTTCATCTGTGCCCAGTGCCACGAGACGGCGGTGTACGACGTGGAGAAGGCTAACAACCTGTACGTGCAAGTAACAGAGATCATGGATCATCAACTGGAGATGCGGCTGAATCTCCTTCCAGCCCTGGGTTTGGTGGACCGTAATCAGATGCTGGCCCTGTTGGAACAGACGGAGATAGATGGCGCCGATGATCCCGACCGGGTCTTTGGCCTCTTCTTCCGCAGGGGGCGAAAGCGGGCCATTTACGTGGAGTATGGCCTGCCACAGATCCTGATGATCCAGGTCATGGCTCACGAGGCTGCCCACGCCTGGCAGGGTGAGAATTGCCCCCTGCTGCGAGATCCTTTTGTGCGAGAAGGTTTCGGCGAGTGGGCCGCCTACCGCGTGCTCATGGCCCTGGGAGCGGTCAAGAAGGCAGCTTTGCTGGAGCAGCGAGCGGATTTGTACGGACAAGGGTTGCGGTTCATGCTGGCCCTGGAGCGCCAGGGAGGAACCGCGGCGGTTTTCCAGGCTTGTCGAGATTCGGACGCAGGGTGATCATCATGGCATCGTCTCCAGGAACAACCTGTCCCTATTGCGGACAGGCAAACAGAGCGTCGGCCAGGTTCTGTAGCCATTGCGGCAAACCCCTTCTGGGCGGGCAAACCTTTGTCTACGTGCCTTTGCAGCCGGGACAGTTGATGCATGGCGGCGAATTTCGTATTGTCAAGCCCCTCTCCAAGGGCGGAATGGGCGCGCTTTATCTGGCTGTTCAGACCCTGGCCGGCACAGAACGTCCCTGTGTAATCAAGGGGATGCTGGACTATGTAGATCCGACCGACTCCGAGGCTGTTCGAAAAGCTCGGCAACGGTTCCAGAAAGAAGCAGCGACCCTGGTAGAGCTCAACCACGTCGGTATCCCTCAAATCTATGATTATTTCGCCGAGGGTGGGCGGAACTACATCGTCATGGCGTACATTGAGGGAGAAAACCTGCAGGAACGCCTGGAGAGAAGTGGCCCTCAGAAAAGCGAGGAAATCGCTCGTTATGGCATTCAACTATGCGAGATTCTGGAATACTTAGCCAGTCTCACGCGACCGGTCGTTCATCACGACATCAAGCCGGCCAACATCATCATTGATAAGAACACAGGCACTGTCCGTTTGGTGGATTTCGGCACGGCAAAGGCTCGGCTGACTCTAGAACCGGGTGGCAAGGTTGGGCTGCGAAAGTCAAGCATCTATGGTACGGCAGGTTACGCACCGCCAGAGCAGTATCAGGGCCAATCTACGCCCAAATCAGATGTATACGCTCTGGCAGCAACTATGTATCACTTACTAACCGACGATGACCCCGGCGATCATCCTTTCTCGTTCCCACGTCTGTCCCAGGTGCAAAGTATCTTGGGCCAGGCCCTGGAGCCAGACTCCAACAAGCGGATCAGCGCGACCGAATTGCGCGAAGCTCTTGAGAAGTGGCTTCAGTCACCTCGTAAACCAAAACCAAAGCCCCAGCCCCAGACGAACAATTTCCGCGTTGTGTTGCCGGCAGTGCCGGATGGGAAGGTGCCGGAGACGGTCCAGGCCTTAGTTCGGGTGTTGAAAACCTCAGAGCAGCAAGCGACCCTCTGGGCCTATAGCGCGCCTCAGGCCGTACTGAAAACTACGTTCCACGCTGAGGCATCACGGGTGGCGGCTCAACTTACGGCAGCAGGAATCGTGGCCAAAATGATACCGGTGGACGAAAGTCGGTTACAGTTACCGACTCATCTGGAACGGGATCTCTTGGATAAAGGGTACGCGCCCAATTTGGTCATATTACGCCTGGGGGCAGACAGAAGATGCCACTGCTACATCTGCGGCCATGAATGGACCTCTCGCAGGCCAGCAGGTGGCCCTCCACCAGGCATCTGTCCCAAGTGTAAAGCCAAAGAGTGGAGTCGTCATCGGCTGTTCAAGTGTCGCGTGTGTGACCACGAGTTTGCTCATGGTGATCAGTCTCGATCGCCTCAGCAACTCTTCCCCGCGTGCCCAGCCTGCGGGACAACGAACTGGCTACCCGGTAGGGCGCCGGTGCTCGAACTCAAAGGGGAGAAGAAGATCAACCTGGGGACGTTGCTGTTGTGTCAGAGCACCTCCATCACCGTCAACGTCTCCAGGGCCGGTGAGGGGGACCTGCGCCGGATTGTGTCCAGGCTAATGCCTGCCCCGTCTTCTGCTATCAACGTCTCCAACGCCGGTGGAGGAAACCTGCGGGGCATCATCCGCTGTCGCGAGTCGTGGCTGCAGATCGAACAGCCCTTCAAGGGTAGTGGCAAGTTCACCATCACTATTGACCCGCATCAGTTGAAGGGCGGGAAAAGCTATCGAGGCGTGATTGAAGTGATCAGCAATGGCGGAACGACAGAGGTCAAGGTTGAGCTATTTACCCGGACGCCAGAACCGGCGGATCTGGTGTCGCTTTCTGACAAGCACTGGACCAAAGCGCGGAGCTATCTATATGCTGGCAAGTTTGCCGAATGGCTCGAAGCTCGCAATCGGAGCGATTTGGCGAACGAAGTGAAGACCATCCGTCAGCGGGGCGGCGATCAGGATGTTGGACTGGAAGAACTTCTGCATGTCCTTGCCCCAAAGCTGCCCCAGCCAATTCTGCGCTTCAGTACAAAGGCACTGGACTTTGGGGCAATAGATCCTGGCCAGCAAAAAGCTTTGAATCTCAATCTAGCAAATGCCGGACGTGGCTGCCTTCTGGTCAGCCTCCAGCCCAGGCAGCCCTGGCTCAAAGTCCGGCCTGATTCCGTCAAGATCCTGGCGGGTCGAAGCCAGCCTGTGATAGTCGAGTTGCATGGAGGGCAGTTGTCACCTCGTCCTCGGATAACGGGGCAGATAGATGTCAGAGATCAGTTCAACCGCCTCGATTGCCTGGAGGCACAGGCCACCATTCCGCTGGCCTTTCGCAGCGGAGAGGTGGCCCGCTCAACGTCTGAGTTGGTTCATCTGTGCGACGAATACTGGACCGAAGCACGGGACTACCTGTATGATGGCACCTTCGAGCATAGCTTTCAGGCCCTAAAATGGGGGGATGTGGCGGCCGGAGCAGAGGCCATACGTCAACGCGGTGGGGACCAGGATGTGGGTCTGGAGAAATTTCTGCAATCGCTTGTCCCCAAGCCGCCTTTGCCAACCTGGCAGATGAACCCCACCGTGCTGAATTTCGAGGTGACGAAGGCAAGACGCAAACCGTTGAGCCTGGGACTGGAGAACTCCGGACGCGGTTGCGCGCTCATCGCCATGCAATCCACATCCCATGCATTTACAGCTCAGCCGGGATCAGTCAAGCTCCTGCCCGGACAGAGCCAGAAGGTGAAGGTCGAGCTGGATGTGGACCAACTCATGGCCCGGCCAGGGCCCAGGCTCGAATTGGAACTCAAAGATCAATTCGGCCACCTTCGGTACGTCCAGCTCGGGATCAGGTTAGTGCCCGAAGACCTGCCAGCCTTGTGTGAACAGTATTGGGCTGAGGCACGCAGGTGTCTCCAGGACGGCACTTTTGCCCGCTGGCTGCAAGCCAGCGATCATCAGCGCCTGGCGGAGGTAGCCCAGTCGCCACAGAAAGCCGATGACCCCGATAGTCACCTCGATCAATTTTTGAGGGTGATTGACCCCACGCGGGTACCTCGCTTGATCAGCAATGTGGTGGAACTGGACTTCGGCACCCTCTCGCAAGGACAGAGAAAGACCATGGTGCTGGAGGTCTCTAACGGCGGCAATGGGTTGTTGGATGGGCAGGTGGACTGCGCGCCGGATGACACCTGGCTTTCTGTGAACCCCACAGTCTTTCGTTGCTTCCCTGGCCAGAAACAGCAGATCGAGGTGACCATTGACACGACCAGATTGACCAGGCAGCAAACGCATCAGGCTCAACTGACCATTGCCTCTAACGGGGGAATGCTTTCTGTGCCAGTGAAAGTGGCGGTGCCTGCAAAACCACCCACGTTGATGGTCGAGCCGCCACATCTCGATTTTGGCGCGGTGGGGGTGCGCAGCGAGATTGCTCCCCTGGCATTGGACGTCACCAATGCCGGTGATGGCTCGCTGGCCGTTGCCGTCAGGACGGATCAGGACTGGATTCAGGTGACACCGCAATCGTTCAGAAGCATTTCTGGTGATGCTGTCGAGCAGATACAGGTATCCCTGGATGCAAAGCGCCTCAAAAGCCGCACCAGTTACTCAGGTTACGTGGGGGTTGCTTCCCCCGGCAATGGGTTGTGGGTACCGGTGTACGTGCGAACCCTCCCCACGCGCTGGCAGAGATTCACAAACAGGATGCGCACGACGATGCAACATGCAGCCACCGGCCTTCTGGCTGGGTCTCTTGCCGGCCTCATTGCCTGGGTATGGGGACAACTGCTCACTCTGATCCTTCTGGGGGAAGGAAGCGGGGATATGCTGAGAGACCTTCTCGCAGCAAGCGGTGTTGTCTGTGCCCTCGTTGTGTTTGGCTTCGCGCTCCGAGCCACCAGAAATGTCGTTGCCAGTTTTCTTGCAGGAGCCCTGGGTGCAGGTCTGGGAATAGGCGTGGTCCTCGTTGGTTTGGTTGCAGGCAAATTGCCCCCGACCGAGCTCGCCATAGGGGGAGCAGTCGTTGGCCTTCTTGCGGGCATTGCTGGGGGGCTGACCTGGAAGACCTAAAAAGGAGGTTGCTATGGCAAATGAACTGATTCTCGATACAAGTCTAAACAGAACGACCATCCCCGCCGTTCACCAAACCCAGTTGATCTATGCATTGCTAGAAGTCCAACCAATGGAGGGGCTGGGCACGATTCAACTTCCGGTCAACCTCAGCATGGTGGTGGACCGCAGCCAGTCTATGTGCATCCCCATCCTGACCGAGGCCCAGTTCGAGGAGATGGCGCGGCGGGGACAGGTACGCGAGGTGATGGTGGACGGCGTGCCGGTGTGGGAGTTCCAGAATGTCCCCGCCGAGATCGCTGCCAACGCGCCCCGCAATCTGGACTTCGTGAAGGCCGCCCTGCGCAGCGCCCTGGAGCAGCTTTGCCCTGACGATCGCTTCTCGCTGGTAGCTTTCGCCAGCCGCGCCCAGGTGCTCATCGGCAATCAGAGCGGGACCAGCAAACGTCGCCTGCTGGACGCTATCGAACAACTGGAGGAACTGCAACTGGGCGACGAAACCCTGATGGCCCAGGGCATGGTGCTGGGGTATCAGGAGACAGCGCGAGCCCTCTCGCCGGAGAGAGTCAATCGCATGGTCATCCTCACCGACGGTTTTACCCTGGACAGCGACGACTGCCTGCATCAGGCACAGCAGGCTACCGCCCAGGGGGTCTCCGTCAGCACCATGGGGCTGGGAGTCGAGTTCAACGAAGAGCTGATGATCACCGTGGCCGACATGAGCGGCGGTAAGGCTTACTTCATCCGCGACCCTCAGGATATTCCCGATGCTTTCGCCAAAGAGTTAGGCGGCGTGCAGGCCATTGCCCTGCGCAACCTGGAGCTCAAGATGCGCCTGGCCAGCGGCGTCGAGCTGCGCAGGGCCCACCGGGTTATGCCGGTCATCTCCGATCTGGGCCAGGTGCCCATCTCTGGCCGCAGCTTCAATATCCCCCTGGGCGACCTGGAGCGGGACTCGGCTCACGCCTTGCTGCTGGAGCTCCTCGTTCCTCCCAGGTCACCAGGGACCTACCGCCTGGCCCACGCGGTGCTCTCCTACGACAATCCAGCCCAGAGCCTGCTGGGGGAGAAAGTGCGGGACGATATTGTCGTGCAGTACTCGGACGATCCCTGGGCCGGCACGCAGACCGATGCCAGGGTGATGAACATGGTGGAGAAAGTCAGCGCCCATCAGTTGCAAACGCGGGCGCTTCACGAAGCCCAGGTGGGGAATACCGCCGGCGCCACGGTCAAGCTGCGGGCCGCAGCGACGCGGCTGCTCAACATGGGGGAGGACGAGCTGGCCGAGGCAGTCTTGCAGGAGGCGGAGAACCTGGAACGCCAGGGCCAACTATCGGCTGCTGGCACCAAGAAGCTGCGCTACGAAACGCGGAAGCTGACTCAGAAGCTAACGTGATATAGCCAAGAACTGGGTAGCCAGTTACATCATTATTGTTGACGCTAGGTGGGAAAAACGCAGAGGATATGAAAAGATGTCAACACAGCCATGCCCCCAATGTGGGTTCGCTAATCGCGCCTCAGCCAAATACTGCGGGCAATGCGGAATTGAGCTTCGTGGGCCGACCTTCGTTTACGTCCCCCTCCGGGCAGGGCAGACTCTGAAAAGCGGCACCTACGCTTACAAGGTCATGCGGCCACTGGGCAAGGGGGGTATGGGAGCAGTCTACCTGGCCACCCAGACCCTGGTCGGCAGAGAGCGCTACTGCGTGATCAAGGAGATGCTGGACTACGTGGATCCGTCCGATCCTGGGGCCATTCACAAAGCCCAGCGGCGCTTTCAGGAAGAAGCAGCCACCCTGGTGGAGCTCAACCACACCGGCATCCCTCAGATCTACGATTATTTCTCCGAGAGCGGACGAAACTACATCGCCATGCAATTCATCGAGGGCGAGAGCCTGGAGAAAAGGCTCAGCCACGAGGACGAGCAAGGGCAGTGGATCAATGGCAGCGCCCAGCCGGTGGAACAGGTGGTTCACTGGGGTGCTCAACTGTGCCTCGTACTGGAGTATCTGGCGAGACGCAAGCCGCCGGTGATCCATCACGACATCAAGCCGGCCAACATCATCCTTAACAAGGCGACAGGCCAGGTGTGCCTGGTGGATTTTGGCACGGCCAAGGCGCGGCTGGCGGCGCAGCCTGCCGGCCAGATGGGGGTGCGGAAGTCCAGCGTCTATGGCACGACGGGCTACGCTGCCCCTGAGATGTACCCACCCCGCAGCGAATCGGAACCGCGCTCCGACGTCTACGCCCTGGGGGCGACCCTCTATCACCTGCTGACCGACGACGACCCGCGGGATCATCCCTTCCAGTTCCCCAGGCTGGCCAGTCTGCCGGCCGGCATCCACAGGGTGTTGGAAGGCGCTCTGCAGTCCGACGTACAGCAGCGCCTGACCGCCACCCAAATGCGCCAGGGGCTGGAAGCCATCGAGACCAAGGTCGCACCATTCCACTTCCGCTCAGGTGCAGTCGCGCATAACCTGGCCGAGCTGGTGGAATTATGCGACCGCCACTGGGAAGATGCCAGGTTCCACTTCTATGGACAGGATTTCGAGAACTGGTTGCGCACTTCGTTGCATCGGCACGACCTGGTGAGCAAGGAGCTCCCCATTCGCCAACGAGGTGGGGATCAGGACGCTGGTCTGGAGGAGTTCTTGCACGTCCTCGATCCATCTCTCGCCCCTCCGGTTCCGGATGTTTCTCCCCCGACCCTCGATTTCGGCTCGCTGGAGGCGGGCCAGACCAGGAAGAAGGTTCTCACGATCAGTAACAAGACAGGGCGGGGACATCTGAGCGGTCGCATCGTTGTGGATCCACCGGCTGCCTGGCTGCACATTCCAGACGAGTTCAGCGGCAATGCGCTTGCCGTTGAGGCCGCGGTGGATACCAGTGGCCAGAAGGAGGGCAGCAAACTACACACCAGGATCCAGATCCAGACACCGTACGTACCACCTGTGGAGATTCCTGTCCGCGCACACGTGGCCCTGGTCTGGCGCAGGCTTTGCCTCACCCTGCTCAAGTTCGTTGGTGTGGGAGCACTGGTCAGTGCAGGCCTGGCATACCTCATGACTCAGGCGGTGCTTCCCAGCTTTTCCTGGGCAGTGAGCGACTCTTTGATATCAGGGCTTGGGGTGTTGGCAGCAGTGATGGGGTTGATCGCAGGTGCCCTCTTGGGCCGCGGAAAGGGCTTCTCCTGGAAAGGCTGTGTGCTGGGTGGGATATTGAGCTACCCCGTACTGGGCTACGCTTATTACGTCCTGGCCCTACAGTTTTTGATTCTGCAACAATGGGGTGGTGATGAGGCAGCGTATGTGAGTTTTGTGCTGCTTGGGATCTGGATAGGCTCGGCACTGGGCTTCTACCGGGGCCTGCGCAAGGCCCGAAGGAAGGGATGGGCTGTGATCGTTTCGCCATTGGTAATCTTAGCGCCCATTCTCTTGTTCGGGGCAACTGAAGTGATGGATTTGCGAAGCGCCTACATCTACCTGGGAGACTCAGAAGTGCCCGTGCCCTACATTGTCTTTGCTGGTAGCGGGCCTTCTCCAACTCCCCCTCCCACTTCGACGCCTACCCCCACCCCAGTGTACGTAACCAGCACACCGACGCAGCCCTACCGAACTTCGACACCGACATCCAGACCCAGGGCCACGCCCACACCAACGCGACGCAAGAGCACCTCGGCGACGAGGGCACCCGCCATGCCTGCTACTTTGCCGCCACCTTGCCCCTACGTCGAAGCTCGCATCACGTCACCAGGAGGGAACGCCGTGCTCAGAGGCATCGTCCAGATCAGGGGGACGGCCAACATCCGCGACTTCCAGTTTTACAAGGTGGAGTTTGGGGCGGGCGATGAGCCCCGGACCTGGTCGGTTGTCGGCGACGACGTGGTCCGCAAGCGGGTGGTGGACGACGTCCTGGTCACGTGGGACACCAGCAAAGTGCCGACGGGGGTCTACACGTTGCAGCTCACCGTGGTGGACGTCACCGGCAATTTCCCGTTTCCGCCCTGCCAGGTAACGGTGAGCGTGGTGCGATAAGGCCAGGAAGTAGATTAGGAGGTGTTTGTATGACGATTGAACTTTGGTATGGCAGCAAGCCAGTGAACCCTGGCGAGCAGAATGTCTTGATTGACCTGTACAACTTCTTGCAGCCACGACCGGAGCACTCTGTGCTGATGTCCAATTTCCATGCCGGTCGGAGTCACGAGATAGACCTGATGGTCCTCAGACAGGACGCGCTCTTCGTAGCCGAGCTCAAGCATTTCTGGGA
Source organism: uncultured Anaerolineae bacterium (assembly GCA_964592085.1). GTDB lineage: Bacteria > Chloroflexota > Anaerolineae > VGOG01 > VGOG01 > CAZQDO01. The sequence continues at coordinate 16,792 of CAZQDO010000045.1, forward strand.
CAAGATCGTGGGCAGCAAAGAAGGCAACTGGGCGTTTGTGCATCCTGGTGGCCGCAAGCGGAGTTTTCGCAATCCTTACAAGCAGGTGCGTGACAGCAGTTTCGGCTGGCAGGAATGGTGTCGCGAACACCAGGACGAGGTCAGAGGGATTTCCGGCCATCGCCGGGATCCACGGTGTTTTGAGCCACTGGAGTACATCGTGATATACCCGGACCTGCACCCTGAGAGTGAGTTGGATATCGGTGAGCATCCGGTGCAGGCTGTGGGATTGCCCAAGTTCCGCACCACGTTGGTCATTCGCACGGATCCACGGTTTGATTTCACCCACGATGAACTACAGGCTATTCCCCGCTTCCTGAAGCTGACACGGTGGCACATCGAACCGCCCGCAGAAGGTGACCTTACCGTCAGATTGGATACCGATGATTTCCAACCGCCTGTCGTCAGGATGTTGGTAGCTCAGGGCCACGACTTCTCGCAACCGGTATTCCATCTGGAAAAGGGAGTCATCACCATAGGACGCGATCCCAAAAGCGATCTGACCATCTACAATGACTCCGTCTCGCGTAAGCATGCGGAGATCAGGCGGCACGATGAGCGGTGGATCGTACGGGACCTCGGCAGTCTCAACGGCACTTTCGTCAGCTACAGTGGGGATCCCCAGTTGGAGCGGCGCATTGAGCAGGAGAATGCGCTCAAGAACGGCTCTATCGTCCGCTTCGGCCAGGCGAGCTACACCTTTCTGCTTCACGAGTGAGGGTGTGACACTGTCGAGCTATTCACCGACGGATCTTGTCAATAAAAGCTGAGCCCAATGCTTACTTGCCCACGATGCCACGCGATCAATCGCCCCGGCGCTCGTTTCTGCGGAGAGTGTGGGGCGGCTATGGGGACGGGGACTGCCTGTCCCACCTGCGGAACCGTCAACCGTGCCGGAGCTCGTTTCTGCGCGGGCTGCCGTACTACCCTTGTGGTGCCGTGTCCCCATTGTGGCTGGCCGAATCGTCCCACGGCCCGCTTCTGCGGCAGGTGCGGGGCTATGTTAGCCTCGCCCTCCCCTGCGCCGGGGCGCTTTGGCACCGGTCAGATACAACCCCAGGCCATCGTGCATGGACGGTTCCAGGTGCTCGATCTCATCGCTCAGGGTGGGATGGGAGCTGTGTACCGGGTGGCGGATACCCGGCTTCGGGGAAAGGTCTGGGCGCTGAAAGAGATGAGCGAAGAAGGGCTGGGTCACGAGGAGCGCCAGACGGCTATTCAGCAGTTCCAACAGGAGGCCCACATGCTGGCCGCCCTGCAGCATCCTAACCTGCCGCAGGTGATTGACGTGTTCGAGGAATGGGACAAGCATTATCTGGTGATGGACTACGTTGAGGGACAGACCCTGGAGAAGATCCTGCAAGGAACTGGCTGCCCTTTGCCGGAGCCGCGTGTCCTGGCCTGGGCCGAGCAACTCTGCGACGTACTGGCCTATCTCCACGCCCAGAGCCCGCCCATCATCTACCGCGACCTGAAGCCGGCGAACGTCATGGAGGAGAACCAGACCAGGGTGCTGAAGCTCATTGACTTCGGCATCGCCCGCTTCCACAAGACGGGCAAGACCAGGGACACGGTGGCCATCGGCACCCCCGGCTACGCCCCGCCCGAGCAGTACGGCAAGGGGCAGAGCGACGCCCGTTCCGACGTCTATGCCCTGGGGGTGGTGCTGCACCAATTGCTGACCAATTATGATCCGTCGCAGAACCCCTTTCATCTGCCGCCAGCGTGCGATCTCAATCCGGACGTCTCCGCCGATGTGGAGCAGGCCATTGCCAGAGCAACAAAGCTCGACATGGCTGACCGCTTTCCGTCGGCGGATGCTTTCTGGCAGGCCCTGGCCGGAGGAGCCGCGCCACAGCCCAGCCCACCGGCTCCTGTTCCGCGTCCTGTCCCAATCCCTGTCCCGCAACCTGTGGTCGTGCTTGGTCCCCGCCTGAGTGTGGACGAGACCCGGCTTGACCTCGGCGCCGTCAGGCAGGGCAAGAAGGTGACCCAGAGCCTCCGCGTTCGGAATACTGGCGGGAAGACGCTCCAGGGAACAGCCTGCTGCGATGTGGCCTGGCTCCACGTCGAGCCGGAGATGTTCTCAGGGAACGATCAAGAGTTGACGGTTTCGGTGGAAACAGCCGGCCTGCCCCTGGCCAGATTCCAGCGGCCGACACCCAGCGTGATCCGTACCCTCTGGAACACAATCAAGGGGATTGGGCTGGGCTCGATAGGGTGCGTCCTTCTTACTCTCCTTGCTATTAACCTGATCTGGGTTCCCATAGTCATCCTCACCATCGCAGTGATGCTCCAGGGCATCATCAGCCTGGCCTGCTGGCACGCCCGCCGTATCGTGCCCGTCGCCACCCGTTTCCAGGGAGTCGTCGAGCTAGAGACCAACGGAGGCGATAGGACTGTTGGCGTGGAGGTCACCGTTATGCCCCGTATGCTGGCAGTCGTAGGCTGCTGGCTGGCTGTCCTGGGCCTTCTGCTCGCCGAGTTCGTGATCGCTGTGACTCTGATTGTAGTGATGGCCAATCAGTGAATACTTCATGGAGTGGATTATGATCTTGTGTCCCAACTGCAAAGCTCAAAATCGTGATACGGCCCGGTTCTGTAGCAGGTGTGGCGCCCGGCTAATCCTTGGCGGAGAGTACCGCGTGGTCGAGGTCATCAAGCCCGGCGGCATGGGGACTGTGTACAAGGCGGAAAGTAGTGGGAAGCCCTATGC
>CAZQDO010000046.1:0-19383 GCA_964592085.1 uncultured Anaerolineae bacterium
GCCCTGCTCTACGACATCGGCAACCAGGCATTGAACGTCGTCCTGCTGGTCACCACCGCCCTTGGCGTGTACTGGCTCTGGCGCAAGGGCCCGCGCGACCTGGCGTTCACGAACACCTTGATACTGGTCCCGCTTTGGTTGCTGGGCGAGGCGCAGTATAATCTGAGTTCGAGCGTGGGGCGCAAGTTCCTGTTGGTCTCGCTGGTGATCCTGGCGTATGATCGTCTTCTGGAAAACAACCGGCATGGGCTTTGGCGGGCGGCCTACAGGCTGACCATCGCAGCTATGCTCGCCCTGGGAACCCTGTGGACGGTCCTTTATGCCAAGTTCTTCACCGTCTACAAGCTCTTCTGATCTGGCACGAGCCGCAAATGGCCCTGTGCATCTCATCATGGGCTCTATGGGCCAACACAGCGGCATCTCCCGTTACTGCCGGGAGTTGTATCGCAGCTTGCAGGGTCGAGTGCAGGTGCAGTTATGCTCGTTCCGAGTTCTACCTCTCGCGGGACGTGTGACCCCGCTGGAGCACCTGCCGCTGGGCATCACGCCCGACGAACATACAGGCGTCTATCACTTCACACGTATCATGGGCTGCTCAATGATGCTCTGGCACCCTGTGCGCCCATCGGTGGCCACAGTGCATGATCTCGGCCCGTTGGTCTGGTCCGGCGAACGCTCGGCCAACTGGCTAGACAGGGCCATTTTCCGGCTCTCTCTGCTGGGCCTGCGGAGAATGGATCGCATCGTGGCCGTATCACACACCACCGCACGATCTATCGTCGATCACCTGGGGATTGATAGCCAGCGGGTGAGGGTTATCTATGAGGGCGTGGATCTTTACCAGTTCCGACGAAGACCCGACGCCAGGGCCAGGCTAGAGGAGCGGTTCGGGGTCCCGCAGCGAGCGTCCGTTCACAACCTCCTCTTCGTGGGCAACGAAGCGCCGCGCAAGAACCTGGACGCGCTGCTGAAGGCTGTAGCTATACTGAGAGAGGCCGACTGTCATGTCCGGCTGATCAAGGTGGGAGCCGCCGGCCACCCGGGCTATCGGGCGGCTTTGCAGCGAGTTACCGAGACTCTCGGCCTGGAGGACAGTGTCGTACTGGTGGGTGAGGTTGCGGAAGCCGACCTCCCGCTGCTCTACAGCGCCGCCGACGTTCTTGTCATGCCATCGTACGTCGAGGGCTTCGGCTTGCCGGCCCTGGAGGCCATGGCCTGCGGCACGCCGGTGGTCTGCTCCAACGCCGGGGCGCTGCCGGAGGTGGTGGGGGATGCCGGGCTGCTGGTCGAGCCTGGCGACGCGGAGGGCTTTGCCGCCGCCATCACCTTGCTGATGAGAGATCCCCACCGCAGAGAGCAACTGAAAGAAGACGGGTTGCAGCGGACTCGGCTTTTCTCCTGGGAGCACATGGCAGGGGAGACGATGGCGGTGTATGATGAGATGCGTCACTGATACTTGCGCGGTGCGGTGACAATGACAACGACTCTGTTCGATTGCCATTTGGCGATCGGCGTACTGAGTTTCGGCGACAGTATCCGTTAGGTAGGAAGCAACTATGGGCAACTATTCCGTCAAGGTAGACGGCATCAGCAAGAAAAACACGAACGAATCATGAGCGAGCCGTCCTTGTCGAGTGTGGAGAGCAGAGCCATTCGGGGCGTATTCTGGAGTGGTGCTGAACGACTGGGGCCACAAGCGGTCCAGCTCGTCGTGTCCATTGTGCTTGCGCGTCTCTTGCTGCCGCGGGAATTCGGCCTCATCGGCATGCTCACGGTGTTTCTGGCACTTGGCGCCGTGTTCCTGAATAGCGGCTTCGGCTCCGCGCTTATTCAGAACCGGGATGCCACAGAGGTTCACTATAGCTCAGTGTTCTACACCAACATCCTATTAAGCCTGGTGGCGGCCGGGACCCTTTGTTGGGCCGCACCCCTCATTGCGCGGTTCTTTGAGGAACCGATGTTGATCCCGCTCACCCGGGTCCTGTCCTTCAACTTCGTACTGAGCAGCCTTGGGCTGATCCAATCGTTCCTCCTTACGAAGCGCCTGGATTTTAGAGCCCAGACGAAGGCCACCCTGACAGCCTCCGTGTGCTCCGGCCTTGTCGGCATCGCCATGGCCGTACTGGGCTTTGGAGTCTGGAGTCTGGTGGCCCAGAGCGTGAGCCTGACGCTGTTGAACACCCTCCTCTTGTGGACGTTCAACGCCTGGCGCCCGCAGAAGGTCTTTAGCATAGCGGCCCTGCGCGAGCTCTTCGGATTTGGCTCCCGCTTGCTTGTTTCCAGCCTTCTTGACACGGTGTTCAGCAACATCTACAACGTGGTCATCGGCAAGCTTTTTTCGCCCGTCGACCTGGGGTACTACACGCGGGCGTACACTTTGCAGCAACTTCCCTCCCAAACAGTGGGTGGGATAGTGGGTCGCGTGACGTTTCCCCTGTTTGCGGAGATCCAGGCGGACCCGGCCGGCGTCAGAAACGGCTTTCGACAGGCACTCAGGGCACTGGCGCTAGTCAATTTCCCCGTGATGATCGGGCTGCTGGGGTGCGCCCGGCCTCTGGTGCTGACATTGCTGACGGAGAAATGGGCTCCCGCGATTCCTTACCTGCAGTTGCTGTGCATCGTAGGTCTTCTCTACCCTGTGCACCTGATCAACCTCAATGTGCTGCTGGCCCAGGGGCGTTCCGACCTGTTCTTCCGCCTGGAGCTCATCAAGAAAGTTCTGATCGTGATTGTTCTGGCCGTAACCTGGCGCTGGGGGATAGGGGCAATCATCGTGGGGCAGATCGTTCTCTCCATCGTCGCGTACTACCTGAATAGCTACTACAGTGGCCGGATCGTAGGCTATGGCCTTCGAGCGCAAGTCCGCGATCTGCTGCCGTACCTCGGAGCGGCCGTCGTCATGGGAGCAGGCGCATTTGCCGTAACCTGGCTGCCCGTGGCGCACCCGGGGGTCCTGTTGCTGATGCAGGTGCTGGCAGGCGCCTTGATCTACGGTCTGTTGTGTCTCGGCTTCCGGCTGCCCGTCTTCATGGATGCATGGCATCTCTTCCAGGGCAAGATGGATGCCGTGAGGATGGCCCGGCCATGAACCCACTGCATTCGAGCATAGAGCGGTCCGGACCAAGAGGAACCGTATGATCAACGTCACCAAGACCTACCTCCCGCCCTTGGATGAGTATGTCAAGTACCTACGGGATATATGGGCCCGCAACTGGGTGACCAACAACGGCCCGTTGGTGCAGGAATTGGAGGCCAGGATCAAGCGGTTCCTGGGCGTCCGCCACCTCTTCTTTGTCTGCAACGGCACCATCGCTCTGCAGATCGCCATCAAGGCGCTGGATTTGAGCGGGGAGATCATCACCACGCCTTTCTCGTACGTGGCCACGGCGTCCAGCATCGTGTGGGAAGGATGTCGGCCGGTCTTTGTCGATATCGACCCCGAGACCCTGTGCTTGAACCCCGCGCTGATCGAGGCCGCCGTCACGCCGCGCACCACGGCCATCATGCCAGTGCACGTCTACGGCCACCCGTGTGATGTGGAGCGCATCCAGGCGGTTGCCGACCGGCACGGCCTGAAGGTCATCTACGACGGCGCGCATGCCTTTGGCGTTCGCTACGAGAGACGGTCTCTGTTTGTGCACGGCAACATCACCGCAGTGAGCTTTCACGCCACGAAGCTGTTCCATACCGTGGAGGGTGGCGCGCTCGCCACAAACGACGATCAGGTGGCACACCGCATCGCGTACATGCGCAATTTCGGGCACAGAGGGACGGAGGCTTTCTGGGGATTGGGCGTGAACGGCAAGAACTCAGAGTTGCACGCGGCCATGGGCCTATGCGTGTTGCCGAGGGTACAAGAGTTGATAACAGGACGGAAAGGCGTTTGTGATCGCTATGATCAGCTCTTGCACGGCGGCGGCCTATCTCGCCCAAAGCGTCCAAAGGGGATGGCGTATAACTACGCGTACTACCCGGTGCTCCTTCGTTCTGAAGAGCAGCTGCTGAGGGTTCGCGCTGCACTCCAGGCGGAGGAAGTCTTCCCACGACGGTATTTCTACCCATCTCTGAACATGCTCCCTTTTTCAGAGTCTGTCAGCATGCCCGTATCGGAACGCATCGCCAGGACAGTGCTGTGCCTACCGTGTTACCATGATCTGGAGGATAGCCAGGTGGCGCAGATCTCGGCGCTTGTTCGAGCTAACTTGGAGACATAGTGCCATGAGGATTCTCATCACGGGCCAGTGCACCCTTCACTGGGGCCGTCTCGAGTTTGGCAACGTAGGAAACTACTACATAACGGAGGCCACCTTCCGAGAGCTGCACAGGGTCTTCCCCGAAGCAGAACTTGTCACAACCTTTCAGATGACTGACGAGTTCTGCGAGCGTGAGCGAATCGCCTGTTTGCCGATGGAGCTATTCTACTCGTGGTCAGACAGCGATGTGCACCGGGCTCTCGAAGAGCTCGGCATTGCCCAAGTCTACAGTGAGACGGGAAAGCTTATACGCTCAACCCCTTATATTCAAGAGGTATCCAGGAGTGACCTCGTTGTTGATTTCAGTGGCGAAATGTGGGGCTATCATGCTGAGCTGGTAGGTAAGGACAGATTCTTGGTTGGCCTGGCCAAGGACCGAGTGGCACAACTGCTCGGAAAGCCCGTAGTTCTTGTGGCCGGGACACAAGGACCGTTCATCGATGACGCAACCAAGCCTCTTGCACGACAGGTTTTCGCAGGTTTCAGCCTTGTGGCGAACAGAGAGCCCGAGACGACAGAGTTGCTGAGGGAGGACGGATTCGATGTCACGAATGTCAGAGTCTTTGCATGCCCTGCCTTTCTGTTTGAACCAGTCCCTGACAATGAAGTCATAAACATTATCGAGCAGCACGGAATAGCAGGCAGAAACACCAAGATAATTGGGCTGATTGTCTGTGGGTTCAACATGCTTGAGGGCCCATACGACAAATGGCCGAGAAGAGACCACGAGTACTTGCAGTTCGCAGAGACCGTGGAGTTCATGGTCAATCGGCTGGGGGCAAGGGTCGTCCTGATGTCTCACTCCAACGGTTTCGACCGAGATCCCGTCTTCCGGCTGACGAACGGTCGCGACTACCCGATTGCCAGACAATTGCAGAGGGTTGTTGAGAAAAGAGGAAACGTCAACATGGGTAACGTACTATGTCTCGATGGTCCATACAACCCATGGCAGACGAAAGCGATCATCAAGCAGTTCGACATGCTTGTTACTGGTCGACTGCACGCATCGGTAGCAGCTCTTTCGCAGGGTGTGCCGACGGTCATCATGATGCACGGGCACGGACCCAAGTCCCACAAGGTGATCGGCTTCGCAGAGATTGTGGGCGTTGAGGAGTACGTTACCTACCCGAACTCGGCCGAGCAAATCAAGAGAACCGTCGAGAAATGCTGGAATCACCTGGACAGCATACAGAAGCACCTCGCCCAACGCATCCCCATCATACAAGAAACCGCTCGGCAGTGCTTCGATGCTATACGTGATGTCATGACCGCCTAGGAGAACACGATATGCCAAGTGTCGCCGAGAAGGGCAACAACAGTTGCTCAGGTTGTGGACTATGTGCCGTCGTCTGTCCACAGAAGTGCATTGACGTTCACCTAGATGACTGTGGTTTCTGGGCTCCGGTGATAGAGGAAGCAAGATGTACTAGCTGTGGTGAATGCATAGAGGTTTGCTACAAGTTTCTGTCCGTGCGCTGTCCCAGTACCGCGTTTTCGGGCATGAGAGTCATCGCGGCGATTGACAGGGATGAGAAGGAACTCTTGACGGCGAGCTCAGGCGGAGTGGCCAACCGTCTGGCGACTTGCTTCTTTGACGCGGGATATCATGTCTACGGCGTTGTCTTTGACCCGCAAACAGATGTATGTAGGCACATTATTGCACGGGACAGAGAGGACATCGCTCGGTTCAAGATATCGAAATACCTTCAGAGCTACACACGTGATGCCTTTCTCGCCTTGGATACATCATCGAAGCACCTGGTCTTTGGCACCCCCTGCCAGATCTACGGAATCAGGCAATACTTCCGGAGAGAAGGAATCGAGGAGAGTTCCATTCTTGTCGATTTCTTTTGCCGTGGCGTCCCCTCCCTTCTGCTCTGGCGAGCGTACAAAGACTATGTCCAGCGGGACTTCGGGTTGAGCGATCTTGCCGACGTCAATTTCAGAGACAAGTCACATGGGTGGCACCAGTTCTCAATGCGAATCACCGACAGCAATGGGAGGTCGTATTCCAGAACAGTTTATGAGGACTTGTTCTACTCGTTCTATCTCAAGAATACATGCTTCAACACAGCATGCTACGGGTGCTTGTTGCGACACGAGGGCGTCTACTCCGACATACGACTTGGAGATTTCTGGGGAGAGAGGCACCACGATCAGGATCAGGGGGTCAGCCTAGTACTGCTCTGCAGTACGGCGGGTGCGGAGGCATGGGAGCAGATCAGTGAGTTCTTCCGCCTCGAAGAGAGCTCGAACCAAGAGATATTCGCTTCCCAGCGCTTCAACAAGTACCCCGTGTATGATAGGCGTGACGAGTTGCTCAGATTGCTCGCAAAGGGCGAGAAGCTGGAACGGGTTCACCGTCGGTTGGGACTGGATGCTCAAGGGTTTTACCGAGGGAGCGGGGGATGAGGCTAGCGATAATGCAGCCGTATTTCTTCCCGTACATCGGTTATTTAAGCTTGATTAGGCAGGCCGATAGGTTTGTTCTGCTGGATGAAGTCCAATTCATCCGCCACGGCTGGATAGAACGGAATAGGATCCTGAAGCCCACTGCGGGGTGGCAGTATATCCGAGTTCCACTTAGGAGACATCCCAGAGAGACCAAGATCAAGGATGTCCAGATCAGGGATGAAGAACCATGGCGAGCGAAGATCTCCGCCCAACTACACCACTACGAGAAGCTGGCGCCTCACTTCGCTGAGGTGACCACACTGCTTGATGGCGTCTTTTCACAGAGCTTCTCAAGCATCGCCGACTTGGATAGACACACGCTCAAAGCCGTCTGTACTTATCTCGGCATCCGCACGCAGGTTGACTTATTTTCGGAAATGGGCCTCTCTCTTGAGCCTGTGAATGCAGCGGACGAATGGGCCTTGCGCATCTGCCAAGCAATGGGGGCCGCGGAGTACTGGAATCCGATCGGGGGGTTGAGTTTCTTTGATCGATCAAAGTATGAAACGAACCACGTCGAGTTTAGGTTTCATAGGGTGAGCTTGACCGAGTATGACCAGGGACGAGCCTCCTTCGAAGCCGGACTCTCCATCATCGATGTAATGATGTTCAATAGTGTGGAGCGAGTCAATAGCATGCTGGACGACTATGAACTGCTCTGAGCTCAAGTTCCGCAGAGGAACCGCAACATACGAGCACATCGTCGCCCATCTCCTTGGATGCGCGGATTCCTTCAGCCCTCCACTGTATACCTATGTGGCAGTAGAACAGTACGCACGCAAGATCCTGGAGCACACGGTCACCTTCGAAGCCTGGGCCGGGACCAAGCTGGGGGGCCTAGTCGCGGTGTACTTCAACAACCGCGAGACAAGGGTCGGCTTCATCACCAACGTGAGCGTTCTTGAGGAGTACCATGGCCGCGGCATCGCAGCTCGGCTAATGCAGGAAGCGATCGAATACGGGAGAACTCATGGCTTCGTCAGAGTGGACTTGGAAGTCGGTGCTGACAGCCCACGAGCACAACGGCTGTATGACTCAAGTGGGTTTGTTGTGGTCGAACGGGGGCCCGAGAAACTGCTGATGAGTCGCAAGATACCTGCGAGGCGCTAGATGGTGGCTGACATCGTCGTTTCTGTTTGCTGCTGGGCGTTCAACCAGGCCAGGTTCATCCGAGATGCTCTGGACGGGTTCATCATGCAAGCGACCAGCTTTCCGATCGAAATAGTCATTCATGATGATGCCTCAACCGACGGCACTTCTGACATCATTCGGGAATATGAGAAGAGATATCCAGAAGTGATCCTACCGATATACCAAACGGAGAACCAGTACTCGAAGGGGGTTAGGATCAGCGCCACTTATGTTTTTCCCAAGGCGCGTGGCAAGTACATAGCCCTGTGTGAAGGCGATGACTACTGGACAGATCCGCTCAAGCTACAGAAGCAGGTGGATTTCCTGGATGCACACCCCGAATGCTCCATGTGCTTCCACGGACACGCTGTGTGCTTCGAGGACGAATGCAAACCTCCTCATGTTGCAGCACGACCTCCCAAGCGCATATCTTCACTAGAGGATCTCCTTGAAACTAATTTCATTGGGACGCCCACGATCATGTTTCGCGGCAGAGAAATCCGGCAGTTACCTGACTGGTATAGTGAATTGCTGATCGGTGATTGGCCCCTTCACATCCTGAACGCTCAACACGGTGGAGCCGGATACATCGATGATGTGATGGCGGTCCAAAGAGTGCATAGCGACGGCGTATGGTCCGGCGCGGGCCGCATCCAGAGAGCGAACGCCGCGCTGCAAATGTACGAGCGCCTGCGGTCACACCTGGGGCCGAGATACCAGAAGGTCATTAGGGCGCATATGGCGAGGAGCGGTCTGGCGCTGGCGGCGGCTTACGCGGATGAGCAGAACACTCGCGAAGCCAGGAGAAGCCTCTGGAGAAGTGTCGCGGAATGCCCCACCAACGCCCTGAGACAGCCTGTGCACGTGGCCGCATTGGCGCTCAGGCTGTACACACGACCCATCCACGCGGTGCTCAAGAGGCTATGGCGGCTGCCCCCGGCAAGCGTTTGACAATAAGCTCGTGCCTAGAACGCCGATGAGGATAGTGCATGTTGCGGGTCAGTCTAGGCGGCCGGCTGTCAACCATCAGTAGAGGGCTCTTTGCGAGATCGTTGATCTTGCCGCGCATACGGCGGCCGCGCAGACAAGGGTTGCAGAACCTGTAGCGCCGGTCGGTGGCGCAAGGAAGGTTAACACCGCGGAGCGAACCTTCCTACGTCAGTAGGCGACCAGCCTTCGGGCCCGCAGCTAGATGCGACCATCAGACATGGAAGATGGGAGATCCGCGTTTTCGATGAGCAGAGAGGGGCAGGTCGTCGCTCACCGCAACTGGTGCCGACGGGAACATGGCCCAAGGGCGTCTACCTTTGGCGAACAGGACCTCATGAAGGAACGTTCTCGCGTCCGCCTGGCATACTTCGTACAGGCCTCGGGCTTCTCAGGTGGTGAACAGATACTCACTACGCTCCTTGATGAGTTGCCCGGTGACGAATACCAAATAGCCTGCATTTGTACAGACATCGCCACTCTGTCTGAAGTAAGGCGTCGTCTGTCCCATAGCCGAGCCAGCTTTGTGCTATTCGAGTCGCCACGGAAGCCCTCCATCTGGAGGACAGTCCGGCCTCTAAGCACTCTGCTCGCCTCGATCAGACCGCACATCGTCCACTGCCACAGCATAGATGGGTACGCCGGTGCGTACGCCATTCTGGCCAGTCGCCTCATCGGTGTGCCAGTCGTGCTTGGGACCATCCACACCGCTGGGGGGCATGCCCGCCGTCGACTTCCAGACAGACTGTTCGGGCGACTCGTGGACAGTCTCACCCACTCGGCTATCCTTGTCGCAGAGTATTGCAGGCATCCGGTCCTTAGAGACCGATATCTGGCGTCAGATAAGCTCACAGTCATTCACAACGGTGTCCCCCTGCCGCCGCTCTCGGCTCTACAAGCGGGTGCCTCCTGGCGGAAGCAGGCAAACAACCGATCTATCATCGTCGGTACCGCGGGGGCCATGATACCGCGCAAGGGCTTTGACACCTTTGTCAGTGCAGGAGCTCTGCTACGGGGGCGTGGACAGATGCGCTTCGTCATCCTCGGGGATGGCCCGGAGAAAGCCAACCTGCTCGCACAGACATTCGCCCTTGGCTTGTCGGATATCGTTAGCTTCCCCGGATGGCAGGAAAGCGTCCTCCCTGAATTGCTAGGCATGGACATATTCGTCTTGCCATCCCTTAATGAAGCCGGTCCCGTAGTCGTCTTGGAGGCGATGGCCTGTGGCATCCCCGTGGTGGCATCCAGGGTTGGGGGAATACCCGAATACGTAGTCGATGGGCAAACAGGCCTCCTGGTTCCGCCTCGCGACCCGCGTGCTTTGGCCGACGCCATTTGGGCCCTGGTCGCCAATCCAGACGTGCGATTCAGAATGGGTCAAGCCGGGCGCGCAAGAGTCGGGGCACATTTCAATTCTCAACAGATGGTAGAGCGAACACGCTGTCTGTACCGCGAACTACTGCGCCAACGAAGTCCAGTGCGGTCCCTGCCTGACGGCGTCGGCCGAGACCCGACATGACGCCCATTATACATGCTGGGCGCCTCTCGCTCCGCGGCGTAACGCCCATCGGCCCGCGGGGGCAATCCTCGAAATGAAGTATGGACTGCGCAAACCCATCCAGAGAATCGTGGCCGGCTCCACGTTGCCCTCGCGGTTGCGCTATCTGGTCTCTGCCGGACTTCTTTCCAAACAGACTCCCACCAGCGGCGTAGTCGAAGGCTACCTAGGCGCGTACCGGATGGGCTTTGATCTGTCAGACAATATCCAAAGGAACGTCTACCTTGGTCAATATGATCCCGTCGAAACCAGATTGGTCCGGCGTCTCCTCCAGCCGGGGGATGTGTTCTGCGACGTAGGAGCCAATATCGGTTATTACAGCCTGCTCGCCTCTCAGATTGTCACGAGTTCGGGCCGGGTGTACGCCTTCGAGCCCATAATCGAGAACGCCGCAGTCCTCCGGAGGACGGTGGCTGCCAATCTCGTGTCGAATGTTGTAGTCAACGAGTTAGCCGTGGGGCGGTGCCGAGGCGTAGTCGCACTATACACCGGTGATGTGGCTCAGCTTGGTGATTCCGGCTGGGCTTCCTGTTACGCCTCTGGCAATCGATCCCAGGTGAGAATCGTGCAGCAGATCGCTCTTGACGACTATCTGCAGTCCGCAAGGATCAGGACCGTTGGTCTGGTCAAGATCGACGTTGAAGGGATGGAGTTCGATGTACTTTCAGGCATGACGCGTCTCTTGTCGCAGCCAGATGCACCGGACTTGGTTTGCGAAGTGTGGGCCAGCCGCTCGCGTGATACTGTGCAATGCCTTGCTGGTCACGGCTATTCCCTCTACGCCATGCCGGTCGGCGAATTACTGGACCCTTACAGGGATCTCACCGACAGAATAACGAATCTGTTCTGCACGAAGGACAGCCGCAGGATGGTCAAGCCCAAGGGTGCGTTGGCCAAGATGGCCAGATATCTTGAGTAGGATGATGCGCATTGGAATACCCGACCTGCACAGATACGACGCGAAGCGGGGCATCGGCCGCACAATCACCACACTAGTCTCGATTTGGCGCGATTGGGGCCACCAGGTCGTTTCCTTGTCCCCGAGGAGGTCGCGGCTTCCCGTTCTCAGGAACGTGCTTTGGGGACTGGTGTCGCCTGTCTCAGACCTCGACGCCATGTTCCTTGGCGACGTGCGCGGGGCCGAGTTGCTCCTATTCACCCCCAGGCAAGTTCCTACCGTGACGATGGTCTACGACATCGGAGGGATCGACTGCGCCGAAGACCGAGCCGAGGCGACTCTCTTAAGTACACCTGTACTTCGGCTGTCCCTGTTGGCGGCACGGCGCTCGACTCGACTTGTGTCAATCTCCGACTTCACAGCGCAGCGTCTTCAACGCTATGCGCCGGCACTCGCATCCAGAACAAGCACAGTGCATTGCGGCGTTGACCGAGAAGTGTTCTATCCCCGGGACCGCCTCGAATCGAGAGCGGTCCTGCGGGGCAGTGGTCTACGTCTTCAAGATGACGATTTCGTCGCCGTCTATGTCGGGGCCGAGTACGCGCGCAAGAATCTCGCCGGCCTGATTGACGCGTTTGCCCTGTTCAGGGCCCGGTGCCCCCACGCCAAGCTGCTGAAGGTAGGGGCCGCGCACAGCCCTACTGCACGGGCGCAAACCGAGGCTGCCATCGAGCGTAACGGGCTCGTTGCCGGTCTCCACATCGTTTTCGTCGATGACCCCGACGATGACGCAATGGTCCACCTGTACAATGGCTCCGACGTATTCGTCACCGCCAGCAAGTATGAGGGCTTCGGGCTGCCGCTGCTTGAAGCGATGTCCTGTGGCTTGCCCTGTGTGGTCAGCAACGCAGGCGCACTGCGCGAGGTCGGCGGAGATGCGGCGCTGTACGTTGATCCGGGGGACACGGCGGGTTTCGCTGACCGGATGGAACAAGTCGCCCGGTCTCAGCACGACGACCTGGGGTGGCGCGCCGCGGAGAGGTCAGCCCAGTTCGATTGGAAGAAGACTTGCGCGGCCATCCTCCACATCCTACAGATCTCAGCGCGACGGCAATCGATCTCAGCACCCTGACAGGACCCATGTTCGATCGTCCTCTGGTACGCATCAGTATCGAAGCAAGGTTGCCATGAGAGTCCGGCACATTCTTCCTGGTTTTGGGCGGATTCCGTCTCATCCGGAATCCGGAGCGATGAGCGGCGTGGTAGGTGTAGCATGTAATCTGGCCAGGCAGCAGGCCGCACGCGGTTGGGCCACAGAACTCGTTGGGCTAGCTGCGCCGGGTGCGCCAAGTAGTTCCAAAGTGCTGAGCGCGGGCCTACGCGTAACCGCAGTGCGGCCATGGGGCTGGCTCAAGGCTGGACGCTATGACTATCGTTACTTCGCGCCCGTCGCCATCCGGCTGTCGTTGGCCGGCCGGGTCGACATGCATCATGCATACTCCAACCCCTACCACCTGGCCCTCGGACGCTCGATTCATCGGGTCCTTCATTACCAGACCCCGATCAGCGACGTGGTTCCGGCATATCAGCGGGCGATGCAACGCGCGGACGCCGTCATCTGCTGCAGCGAGTTCATTCGCGGCCAATTCCTGCGTCAGGTGGGGTATCCATCAGACAGCATCTATGTGGTCCCGAATGGCGTCGACTTGGAGCGCTTCCGGCCGGCAGAGCAAGCCGTCGCGCGCGCTCGTCTCGGCATGCCCGACGATGAGGTCATCATCCTATTCGTGGGCCAGGTGAATGAAGCGAAGGGTCTGCTCCATCTGGTGAAGGCGTTTCGCGCCCTCGCCCCGCGCTCCGACGCACACCTCGTTGTCGCCGGGTCGTCGGGCTTGTGGGGCGGCGCCGATACGCTGGAGGGGAAAACACCGTATGAGAGTCAGGTAGCTGAGGCGGCGGAGGGCTTGGCTGTGACCTTCCTCGGTAAGACAGCCCAGGCCGAGATGCCAGGTATCTACCAGGCCGCAGACATCTTTGTCTGTCCTTCCGTCTGGGATGAACCATTTGGCATGGTTGCTCTTGAAGCTATGGCTTGTGCTCTACCTGTTGTCGCCAGCCAAGCGGGAGGACTGCCAGAGTTCATAGCGGACGGGTCCACGGGTTTCCTGGTAACACCCGCTGATGTGGATGCGCTCGCATCGCGGATTGAAGTGCTAATGAGCGATAGACGAATCAGGGAAAGAATGGGACGAGAAGGATACAGAAGAGCACAGAGATATGGCTGGGGGGCTATCCTCAGCCAAGTGCATGCCGTTTACGAGTCGGTGATGGCAGTGTGATGAGCCAGAAGTCGAGAATGGCAAGATGCGTCGCCAAGACAGCCTAGCGGCCAGTTGGTGCCCCACCCTTCTGGGCCACGATCGACTAGCGGCAGCCGAGAAAGAGGTC
The DNA here is from genome assembly GCA_964592085.1 of uncultured Anaerolineae bacterium. GTDB lineage: Bacteria > Chloroflexota > Anaerolineae > VGOG01 > VGOG01 > CAZQDO01. Next base: position 13,730 of record CAZQDO010000046.1, read on the forward strand.
CCGTATTGCTTCGAAGTCAGTCTCTGTTGAAACTTCTACCACCCATACTCGCCCTACTCGTGCTGTCTATCCCTAAACACGTGCTTGCTGCCCCAAATATGATGGAAGGGGTCACCATTCAAGATATCTCCCAGAAGGATGAAGACCAGGATGGTGTTCTCGATCACACCATCATACTTTGCAGCTTTGCAACCGAAGGCGACCGTATCGATGTCTTCGATGGCGCGGGAGACATGGCTGCCAGCGACGATTGGCGACAAGCCACCGACTTCGACGACGATACCTGGATATTCGACGTGGGCGGCCGAGAGCGCGCTTCTCTGATCATCGTCTTCACGACAGAGGGCGATCAGCACACCGCGACGCTCTACGACGACCGCACCGGCGACGGCAAAGTGGCCTACCACCTCCAGGGCAAATCGGTGATCATAGAAGAAAGCCCGTTCTGGACAGCAAAGGTGGCAGCGGACGGGCCCTGGTTCAGTGCAGACGGGAGCCTTAACCGGAACCTACTCATGCAGGCCGACGGTCCTATCGGCACCAACGGCCTCGATACGGATTACGCCCTCAATGCCCAGGTTCACGACGGAAAGGTAGACCTTCAGAGCGAGGCGAGGATCGGGGCTGCTTCCGAGATACCCAGCTACTCACTCACCCGGTCCTTTTCTCCTGTGCCCGGCGGCATCGGCCGGACCATCATCCGCGCCAACGTCCCGGGATACAGCCCGCCCGAGGTGACGGGATTCGTGTTCTGGCCACACATCGGACCAAGCGCCTACTCGCCAAGCGGCCCATGGGAGATAGGACCTGCGATCAAGATGAACTGGGCCACTGCTCGAATCGACCGCTACAAGGGCCTCAACGACATCGTCCAGCAGCTCCCGCCCGAGAACGGGTGGCGGGTGTACAGCCAGGTGCGAGTCTCGAAAAGTGCTGTCAACCGTCTCGACTTCGAGAACCCTTTCGCCTTCTATGACCTCGCCTCTGATGGCGACGGTTGGCCCGAGTTGATCATTCGACACACCTACTCCCCGTCGGGCTATGTGTGGTATGAGATCGGCGGGCGCTATGTGCCTGCCACAGACCCGCGCCTGACCCAACAAATCGTGCGTTACACCTGGGACCAGGACAACGACAACCATTGGGACTACAAGTTGGGGCTTCTTGGCCTGGGTGAAGTGAACGCCACCGTGTCCTTTTCAGACTTTGAGATCATCTCTGCCCCCTACGACCGCTTGCCCTGGCTCCTCACCGACGACTCCCACTGGGCTGGCCTGACCTTCGTGGAGGTCGAAGGCCAGCCCGAGGCTTCCCCCGAGGGTGTCTACGAGTGGGACGACATCGCCTGGCTAACGCGGCAACGCATCTTCGGCATCGGCGATAGCATGGGCGGGGCTATGAACGACATCCGCGGCGGATTCCGCGGCGAATACTGGGTGGGCGCGCCCCGACAAGCCACGCTCTATCTCAGCGGGATGGATCACAAGCTGCACCTCCTGGGCGCTGAGGCCGGGGTATGGAATATAGACAATCGTCACCGCATCCGCTATGAGGACATGGACGAGGACGGCTACGTCGACCGCTGGGTGCTGACGACACAGCCCCTGGGGGAGGCAAACGAGGAATCTCTGCAGTCCCTTCAACTGGCCAAGGGGATGCTGGTATACGGTGGCGAGGGGCAGGTGAAGCTGCTCCGCCAGCAGGTGGTGCCCAGCCTTTGGGAGACCCTCCCGCCCCGGGATCACCAGGAATGGCAAACCCTGGGCCAGGCGCTGGAGCGGTATCGCCGCGATTTCGCCCCCCTCGAACTGGGGGAGATGCTGGACCAGTTCGCAGTGCCGGACGTGGAGATCACCGGCGCGCAACTGGAGGACTTCCGCCTCACGCCGGAGGGCTTTCGCTTTGCCCTACATCTTCAGCCTGGCTTCGTCGTCGCCGGCGAGGCGGACGAGCCCGCATTGACCAACCTGCTCCCCGGATCCTACCTGGTGACCTACGATGGGGTCTTCCGGGCTCAGCTCCTCACCGCGCCGCACATTTCCCTGCCAACCGCCGAGTTCTTCACCGACCCTGCTGCGCCCGCCCAGATGTCCTGGGCGACCATAGAGGCCACGCTGCACAATACCGGGTTGCAGGATGCGACAGGGTTGCCCGTACGACTCTACGGGGCTTTGGAAGGTCGCGAGCCTTACCTGCTGGCCGAAAGCCTGGTGTCTGTGCCGGGCGAAGGCGCGTATACCATCAGCCAGTCCTGGGCGCCGAGCCAGCCCGGCCAGTGGACCTTCTGGCTGGAGGCCGATGCTGGCCAGGCCTCCCCCTTGGCGGTCGAGATCGAGGACCTGCCCAGGCTGACGGTGGACGTTTCGCGCGTAGCCATGCCCAGCATGATCGGGCCCTGGCAAACCTTCGACGGCGTCCACCTGAGCTGGCCCGTCGCGCTACAGTTGGGGAGCGTCGGTCTGGCGGCACTGTCCGTGGTCCTGATCGTTCTGCACCGCGCCGGGAGCCCGGCGGCCAACTTCGACGCACCGGAGCCAAACCCCGCGCTGGGCAAAGGGGAGACGACTGGTGAACAGTAGCCCGTCCCCGTCGCGCACGAGGGATTGGTGGTGGCTGGCCGTTTTCATACTGGCTCTGGTGGCCCGCGCGTCCTATGCCCCGCTGAGCGCCTCACTGGACCCTTTCTTGCAGTTGGATCCGCTCCACGGTGACGCCGCCTCGTACGACCTCATTGCCCGTAACCTGATGGCTGGGCAAGGCTTCGGCACCTCTCCCGGCGTGCCCGGCGCCTTCTGGCCGCCTCTCTATCCCTTCTTCCTGGCCGCCTTGTACACCGCCGTCGGTCATAACCTCCTCGCCGCCCGGTTGGTGCAGGCGCTCTTGGGCGCCGGCGCAGCGGCCGCCATCTACACCGCGGCGCGGACGCTCCTGGGGCGCTCCGTGGCGCGACTGGCAGGCCTGGGCATGGCCCTCTACCCCTACCTGGTGTACTTCGGCAACTGGCTGATCGCCGAGGCGCTGTACCTGCTCCTTCTCTCCTTGACCCTGTGGACGATGGCCCGGCAACAACAGCGGAACACGCTGCGCGGCCTCCTCGGGTTGGGCCTGCTGTTGGGCCTGGGCATCCTGGCCAAGCCCTCTGCCATGTTCATGCTGCCCCTGGTCGGATGCTGGGCACTACTGGCCCTGCCAGCCGCGTCCCTGACCGAGCGTCTGGGACGCGCGAGCCTCGTGCTCCTGGTGAGCGCGCTGGTCGTGTCGCCGTGGACCGCCCGCAACTACCTGGTCTTTGGAGCCTTCGTGCCGGTCTCCACCAACGGCGGCTACACCTTCTACGGCGCCAACAACGCGGAGGCCTTCGGAGGGCACCGCGAGGGGTTCCCTCCTCGCCTCGCGGGACTGAGCGACGCCGAGGCCCAGAACGAATACTACCGGCTTGGTCTCGACTGGATCGCCGGGCACCCGGCTCATTTCGCCAGGTTGGCGCTCCGCAAGCTGGCGCGGCTCTTCTCCCCTCTATCCGTCGCCAGTTGGGAGACGGATTACCCGGTCCCGTGGGCCGTTGGCTTCCTCGTAAGGGGGCTCTACGGGGCTTTCCTGGTCACTGCCCTCGGGGGGGCGATACTTGCCCTGCGCCACTGGCGGGCCGTGTTCCTCTTCTACGTACCCATCCTGAGCGTGCTGGCCAGCGCGGTGGTGTTCTACGGCGACACCCGGTACACTCTGCCCATGGTCCCGTCGCTATTGATCTTCGCCGCGCTCGCTATAACCTCCACCGCTGAGCGGTGGCGCCCGCAGGGGGTGAGCATTCAGCTCGCGCCCCGAGGTGGGCACCGATGAGCGCCAAGCCGTCACCGCGCGTACAGTCCTGGCTGCTGGTGAATCTCGTCCTCCTCTACACTCTGTTGGCGGCCGGATACTTCGTGCTTCGTTACGGGGGCCACTGGACCGACTCCGACACCGCCAATCTGACCATGGCGGCCCGCGGCCTGGAAGAGGAGGGCAGGCTCTCTGCCAGAAACGAATACAGGCTCGGTTTTGGCTTTCCGGCGCTGACGACCACCATCGCCGAGGTGACCGGCCTCTCGCTGACGCAGTTGCAGTTGGTGGTCTACCCGCTGGTATCGGCCTTGCTGGCGCTGGCTGCCTTCGTGGCCTACCGCGAGCTCACCGGCGATCCGGCGGCTGCGGCGCTGGGCGTGCTGCTCCTCTTCATGCAGCCCGACTTTCTCTTCGTCATCCTGCGCGGCTCGCACGAGAAACAGACCTGGTTGATGCAGTTTCTCGTATTCTACTTGCTGGCCCGGAGCCTGCGCGCGGCCCGCGAACGACGCCAGGGCGTCTTCGCCGCGTGCGTCGGGCTCCTCTACCTGGCGGTCTATGGCCTCATCGCCGGCAACGCCTTCTTCGGCTCGGCCTTCATTCTCGCCGTCGGCGTCAGCCTGCTGGGCGGCTCTTTCTTTCTGCTGTGGACCAGCGGCCCCGCGAGCCGTGCTGCCGTCACCCGCCTGCTGTACGTGATAGCCGCGGCCATGGTGATCTGGCTCTTGCACATCTTCTATCTCTATCCCTCTTCCATCGCCTTCCTTTACCATCTGCGCAATACGATGGACAGGGTTACGGCCGTGGCCCTGGGGGACGTCCCGGCGACCGACCCCTACGCCACCGTCGCTTGGGGCTGGGTTAGCCATCCGGTATACCTGGCTCTGGTCATACCCACTTTCAGCGTCGCCGCTCTCTCCTTTCTGGTCTGGGTCTCGCGCGGCATCGGCTACCTCCGCCACCGAGAGTACCAGGCGGAGGAATCGGGGGCGTTGCTGGCCTGGTTATTGTACGGCGGTTTTGGGCTCCAGATGGCGGCCAGCTTACTCCTGGGGCGCGGCGGCGGCGCCGCCGGCAACCTCCAGTTGCGCTATTTCCCAGTGCTGCTGATGATCGGGGTGCCCCTGGTGGCCACAGCGCTGACGCAACTATGGCGCACACACGTGCCGCGCGGCGCTGGGCGGCTGCTAGCCGTGGCCGCGGGCCTCTTCGTGCTCTGGATGAGCGGAGCCTCACTGCTCAAGGCCACCAACGACCCCGCGCTGAGCAACTATTGGACGTTGTGGACCCAACCCGAAGCCGCCTCCGTCACCTGGGCAGACGGCCATCTCCAGTATCGCCGCGTGTGGCTCGGTCTGGATGGGATCCGGCTGAGCTCGCAAGCCCTGGCCGCGGGCATAGGTCTTTCCAGTGGCAATGTCTTCGACGTCTCGGACGTGGCCCCTGATACCCGCGACCTCGTTGTGTCCGAGGTTGAAAGGGACCTGAGTCTGAGGAGACGGGAGATGCTCCTCGACGTCCGAGGGGAATTGCTGGTGTATGACAACGGGTCAGCAAGCCAGTACCATCTGCGGCCGCACACGCCGTACCAGCCTTAGTCGGGGTCGAGCGATGAAGAGCGGGTTGATCCTCTATGGGCTGGACCGGCCACTGAGCGGCATCAGCCGCTACGGTGCGGAACTTGCCGACGCGCTTCGTGGCTTGAGCGAGGGTCCCGAATTGGAGGAGCTCATAGCCGGTGGAGTCGATCGCCTGGGGGGGAACAACGGACGCCGCACTACCTTTCTGCCCGGCTGTGGGCGCCTGCCAGGGCTCATGACCTGGGGCAATGT
>CAZQDO010000047.1:0-18618 GCA_964592085.1 uncultured Anaerolineae bacterium
GACGGGATATCGAATATAGGTGATAACCTTTCTTAGCATATCAGTTCCTCCTTGTTTTTCGACACGTTCGGCAATGCTCCTGTCAACGAATCGTGGAAACGAATAAACGAATGAGCGATGGTCGGCGGGGTCTATTCGTTTATTCGTTGGTGATTCGTTGACAGACGGGGCTTTGGACCGCGAAACCCACGAAAAGCCACGAAATGCACGAGACCCTTTCGCGACTTTCGCGTCCTTTCGCGATCTTCGTGATCCAAACCGCCCCCCGTCAAAGCACCAAAGCCTCTCATTGTCCGCCACGGACGGGCCATACGTAGCCGGTGGTCGCCTTACTGGCGTTGCCCACGTAGCCACTGCTCAGGCGCACGCCCCAGGCGTAGGTCGTATAGCCCGCGTAGGTAGTACCGGACCAGTAGTAGTTCGACTGGACGTTGTCGAATGGGTCTCCTGCTGACCATTTTGCCGTTCCCGCCGTGTTGGGCACAGCAGGGCTGTAAACACCATAATGCGCCAAACTCTGCAGCTCCCGCACGTTCGGCAGCCGCCAGTCCGTGTAACCAGCGAAGCCTGCACCAGCGTTGCAGGCAGCCGCCGAGGCCAAAGCGTTTGCCCAGGTCTCTGTCCCCGTATCTGCACCGTCACAGTCATTGCCCGCATTGGCGTCCTGCATCCACATCAGCCCCGTCAGGTTGTCCGTCACGGTGCCGTCACCGTGCTTCGTAAACCGCGGGTTGGGCCAGGCCACGCCTTTCTGCAAATCGCCGTCATCTCCATCTGCGTATTTGGTGGTCTGCCCGGTCTTGGGCACACCCGCTCCGCCGCCACAGTCAGCAGTACCCGTCTGCAACCCCCATTCTCCCCCAGCCACGTTCAACCCCCAGAAGGTCTTGCCATTCTCCACCTCCCCGGTGGTGGCGCCATTGGCGTCGTCCCTGGCAGGGGCCTTGGCCATGGTCTCGTTCAGGGTGTGCATCGTCCCTGTCCCCGGCGCCACGCCCGGTTCCGTGAACGTGCTCTGCGCCCCGTCCGCCCCGCTGTCCAGCCGGTTCCAGATGTCATTCAGCGTGAACGAGTTCGTCGCCCCAGGCGCAGCGGGGGAATCCACATTCCCCGCCCACACGAACACCGCCGATGAGAGCAACACTCCCACCATAATTCCGATAATGTACTTGCGCATTTTGAACCTCCTTAATTGATTTGTGTGATTGTGAATACGTAGAGCATGGAATCATGGAAGTCCCATGACTCCGCGCCCTCCGTGATTCCGTGATCCAAATCCTCGCCGCCAGGCAAACAAAAACGCCAGTCCCAGGCGCTCATATCATGAAGCACCTTCAGCCTGGCGTTGCGTATAGTCATTGGCCAGGCATGCGAAACCGCCGCCGCTTTTCAGGGCATTGGGCCGGGATGTGGGACCTCACCAGTTGCTCCTTTTCGGGATTAGTCCTATGAGTGCTAGCGTCCTAACTGCGTCTCGGCCGATCTTCTTTCCGCAGCAGTCACCATTATAGCACCTGATTGAGAATAGTGCAAAACGGAACCGCCGCATTTCGGCCTGTTGAGACGGATTTTGACGGGCACTGAGGGTTTTAAGGTTGTCTGTGTGCAATGTTCGTCGGAGTGGGCCGTTCAGCAGATGCAGAAACGCCAGCCACGGAGTGTGCAAAGGCACCGCCTGACTGCAACGGATAGCAAACAGATAAACGGATGGGAACCCGCGTCAGCCCATCCGTTTATCGTTCGGCTGAGCCCTTCGGCAAGCTCAGGACAGGCTCACGACGAAGTCCGCTGTTCATCCGTTGCCTTACTCCAGCCCGATCAACAGGTCTCCCCCCAATGCGTAACTACAATCATGATGTCCGCGATGTCAACGTCGCCGTCACCGTCCAGGTCGTAGCGCGGATCCCAGTCGGGGTCGTAGCTGGTTTTGCCCCAGTGGATGGCCACCAGCATGATGTCAACGATGTCCACCGTGCCGTCGCCGTTGATGTCGGGACAGGGCTCCGCCGTACCCAGCTCTCGCCGAAAGACGCCGGAGCCATTGGCGCCCAGGTAGAGGTAGTCCCCGTCGGCCGAGAGCGTCATGGGGTTGGCGATGAGGGCGCCGCCGATGCCCACGTGGGTCAGCCCCTCGTTCCAGGGCTGCCAGAACGCGCCACCGTCGCGGCTGATGAAGACGCCTTCGAACTGAGTCGCCAGGTACAGTGTGTCAGACTGGTGCGGATCAACGAGAATCTTGTAGAACTCCTGGTTGAGGTTCAGCCCGGTAGTGATGGGGAACCAACTGACGCCCCCATCGGTGCTCTTCATCACGGTGCCGTGGAATCCCTCCCGACCGTTCCCCTTGTTCTCCCCGTTCCTGGAGCAGGCGTACATTACGTCTGGATTCTGGGGATCGAGGGCAATGGAGTACACCCACTGCTCATCGGGCCAGCCCTGATCCCACGCCTCCCAGCGGGCGCCGGCGTCGGTGGAGCGGTTGATGCCGTTGTAGGTGCCGGCGTAGATGATGCCTGGGTCTTCAGGATGGAAGACCAGGGAGAAAACGCCGTCGTTGCCCCAGCCAACGTTGATCTCCCGCCAGGACTGACCACCATCGGTGGTCTTGAACATGCCCGCCGGGAAGGTGCCCACGTAGACCACGTCGGGATCGGTGGGGTGGAACGCGACGGTGGTGAGTTGGTACATAGCTCGATCCCACACGGGCCACTCCTGCCCAAAGTTGGTGAACACGCTCAACTGTTCCCAGGTCGCCTCAACCTCATCGTAGATATACATTTCGTAACCCAAGGTGCCGCACAATAACGTCCCGTCAGCAGTCATGGCCAAGGTGCGGACCTGGGTAGTATCCAGGCCGGTGTTGAAGTCGCTCCACATCGCGCCGCCGTCACTTGTCCGGAATACCCCCTCCTTCGTCGCCACGTAGACGGTGTCCGAAGTATCGGGATCAACCACGATCTGGAAGATGTGTTTGCTGTACATTTTCCAGTCGGTGCCATTGGCGGGGATGTCGAGGCTCATGGCGTTGTAGGACTTGAAGATGCCTTTGCCCCAGGTGCCCAGCCACATCTCGTTGGTGTCGTTGGGGTTCATGGCGTAGGTGTAGTAGCCCTGGCGAATCGGATCGTCCACCACGACGCTGGGTGTGATGCCGTTTTTGTCACGGAAGGTCGCCCCACCATCAACGGAGCAATACAGGCCGCCCGGATACGAGGCCACAAAAATACGGTCCGAATTCGTGGGATCAACCTGAATCTGCAAGCTGTAGACTGCCGGCACCGGCTTGTTGCTCCGATCCGGCTGCCACGTCAGCGACCCACTGCCCACATCGAAGTCACCTGAGTACACACCGCTACCCTGCGTTCCGACGTATACCTTGTCACCGTTCACCGCGATGGAGGTCGGGACCGCAGTGCCCAGGCCGGTGTTCTGGCTAGTCCAGTTGTTCCCACCGTCCGTGCTCACCAACAAGCCATCAACCAAATCTACAGCGAAGAGCACGTTGCGGTTATCGGGGTGCTGCCGTATGGCCCGACAACTGGCGCTGGTGGTCAGTATCTGAGTCCAGGTCGAGCCAGAATCGGTGGACCGATAGACGCCGGCCTCATCGGTGAAGGTGATGCCATCGGGCCTGTCGCCGGCGATTTCCGTGAACCAGGCTGGCAGGGAGCCCCCCCTGGCGGAGGCGTACAGAACGGTTGGGTCCACCGGGTCTACTTCGATATCGTAGGCGCCGACGTCGGGGAAGTTGAGCAACTGCGTCCAGGTGACGCCGCCGTCCGTGGACTTGTGGGCCCCGTTGATGTTGGTGGTCACGTAGACGATGTCTGGATGGACCGAATCCACCGCCACGTCGAGGATGCCTTTGGGCAAGGCATCGGTGACGTCGGCCCAGGTCGAGCCGGCATCGGTGGATTTGTACAGCTTGCCGTCTGTCAGATTGGGATGAAAGGTGGCGGCGTAGATCGTGTCCCCATCGGCCACCACCCGCATCACCAGGAGCGCGCCATCGCTGGAGAAATCGCCAACCTTTTCCCAGGTCGTCCCGCCATCCGTGCTCTTCCAGACCGTTGGCGTCGAGCGATCCGCGAGGTAAATGACGTCGGTGTCCTGCGCGTTCAGGCTCAGCGCCGTCGCAGAGATGGGCGCCTCTTCGAGCAACATCCAGGTCTCGCCAGCGTCGGCCGTTTTCCAGGTGCCGCCCAGCCAGGTAGCGGCGTAGGCAATGGATGGGTTATGGGGATCCACGATCAACTGGGGCTGGCCCCAAACCGTGGCCATGATGAACTGCTCGTTGAGCTTGGCCCAGGATCCGCCTCCATCGGTGCTCTTGTACACCGCCCCACCTTCTTTCCCCGTGCTGCCGGCGTAGACGGTATCGGGATCGTCTGTAAGCGAAGCGGCGTCAATGACCACCGACGTGATGCCGCTGGAGTGGGGCACGGAAAGCACCGTGCGCCAGGACAGGCCGCCATCGGTCGTCTTGCGCACCATGGCCCAGTCCTGGAAGGGCTTGGGAAGGTAGCCACTGTAGACGATGTCGGGGTTGGTGGGATGCACGACCAGGCTGTAGGTGTAGTCCACTTCGGATTGGGGTAGATACCGCCAGCTCCCCCCGCCATCGGTGCTCTTGAACAGGCCGAAGCCGTTCTTGAGGGCGTAGATGATGTTCGGGTCTGAAGGCGCTGTGGCGACGGCGTACACCGACCCGAAGCGGAAGTTGGTGTCGGCGCCAACCCAGTTCGAGAACTCGTCAGGGGCAGGATCTGGCATGGAGAAAGAGTCGGTGAGCTTATCCCAGGTCGCCCCACCGTCCTCCGTAATGTAGACCTGGCCCACGTCGGACACATACCAAACGGTATTGGGGTCGTGAGGGCTGACCATCAGGTCGTCGGGGATGGGATGCATGCCCTCCTCCATGATGTGCGTCCAGGAGTCGCCGCGGTCGGTGGTCCTGAAAAGTCCCCAGTTGCCGTCTACGTAGACCGTGTCGCTGCCGGGCGCATTGGGCGCAGTTACCAGTTGAACGCCGGTGCTCAGGATGCCGTAGTCGGAGAAGGCCCAGGTGTCGCCGCCGTCGGTGCTCTTGAGGATGCCCAGGGTGATGCGGGGCAGGTAGAGCACGTCGCTATCGCGGGGATCAACGGCGATGTCGTAAGGGTGGCCGTTGGGCGCAGGATGTGCCTCGACGTTCGTCCAGGTCTCCCCGCCGTCCGTGGACTGGTGGATGAAGAACAGGTTGCCGACGTAGAGGGCATCGTCGTGGGGCTCCCGGCCCATGACGCTGACGTTCCAGGGCGGGGACGGCAGATAGAGCGGCGTCCAGGTCGCGCCGCCGTCCTGTGTCCTCCAGAGATAGCTGTGCTCAAGAGGCCCCTCTCCGCCGAAAACGTTTCTGAGGCCAACGTAGACGAGGGTGGAATCTGCCGGATCAACGAAGATGCTCCTGATGTCAGTGTCCGGTGGCTTGCCGAAGTCCACCTCATCCCACGAAGCGCCGCCGTTGGTCGTGTGGTAGAGACGTCCGTCGCTGCCGTTGGCCGTGCCGACCCACAGCTCGTCGTTGGCACCAATGGCGAGGTCGGCAATGCGGTCGCCGGGCAGGTCGCCGGCAATGTCTATCCAGCTTTCGCCGCCGTCGCTGCTGCCGTAGACGTGGCCATCATTCGTGCCGACCGCCATGCGCATGGGATTGGTCTGGCTCATGGCCACGCAACTGTAGCGGAAATCCTCGCCGGGGAACACGGTGCGCCAGCTCTCGCCGCCGTCGGTGCTCTTGTACAGGTTGCCGACCACTCCGCCGTCCAGGGTCAGGGCGTAGACGGTCTGCGAATCGTCCGGAGAAATGAGGATGTCGCCGAAGGGCATCCAGCGGGGCACGATGTGCGGCAGCATCTCCCAAGTGGCCCCGGCGTCGGTGCTCTTGTAAACGCCACCGCCAGAGCCTCCGGCGTACAGGACATCTGGATTGTTAGGGTCAATCTCAATGGTATTGATGGCGCCTCCCATGGGGCCGTTAGTCTGCACCCAGGGGGGCTCTCCGCTCGCCGGCGCCAGCACCTGCACGTTGTCGAAATCCGCAGGTCCGCCAAAGACGTTCAGGCTGATGCTGCCGGCGTACCAGGGGCCGGGATCATGGTAGTCAATGAGCAGCTCGTCGTCGGCGAAGACCTGGATGTGCCCCAGCGTCCCGCTGATCTTGATGGTGTGCCAAACTTCGGTGGAGATCGGCGCGGGCGTGTTGACCAACTGCTCCTCCGTCTCTCCGTCGAAGCGGAATAGACCTAGCACGTCTGGCATCACGTGCAGGTGGTATCCACGTTCGTGGCTCTCACGGTACATCAGCACGACCTCTGCGTCCCATAGCCGCACGTCGGCGCGGAGGCGATAGGTGGAGTAAACGATGGGATTGACCAGCTCCGCTCGACCATCGGCGGCGTGCAAATAGCTGTTGCCATTTTCTTGGGCTACAGTCCAGTCGCCCCACGTGAACCAGTGGTTGGCATTTTCATCTTCAAAATCGTCCTCAAAGACGACGGCGTAGTCTGTGTTTGGAGATAGGGCCTCCGACAGGGCTGGCCCCGTGCAGGAAGATGCTGTAATGAAGGGAAAGGTGATGAGAAGTAAAACGATGGTCGTCAGGATACGAGCGTGTCTGTTCATTGTGGTTTGCCTCCTTTGGCGCTTTGTGCCGTGGCACTACAGCGGATTGGGAAACGAACGGATTTCTCTCTAACTATATCACAAAGGGGAGGCAAAAGTAAAGGGATTGGGGATAACCGGTCTGGGGGAATGATGAGTGGTTTTCGACGTTCACCGCCACCTCGTCATCTTCTTCAGATGCTTTGCGTAGCGTCGTGACATGGGGATCTCGGTTCGGGCCTCATCGGCCATGCGAATGAGGTAAGTGCCGGAGAACCAGGGCACCACTTCGGCCACGTGGTCGAGGTTGACCAGGTAGGCTTTGTGTACCCGGGCGAAGTTGTGGGGGCTGAGGCGAGGCTCCAGTTCTTTGAGCGTATGGCGCACCAGGAGCTTCTCGCCGGCGGTGGTTTGCATGTATACTTTCTTGGCCTCGGCTTCCACCCAGAGGATGTCGTGGTAGTCCACCAGCACGCGGTTTTGGTTCTCGCGTTGTCCCCACAGCTTGGTCAACCCTTCGGTGGGAGCGGCTTGCAGCAGGTACTCGCGCAGGGCTGCCTGCCTTTGCGCCAGCGTGGTGCGCTCAGCCAGGGCCTGGCGCACCCGCTCCACCGTCTGCGCCAGCCTCCGTTCGTCGAAGGGCTTCACCACGTAGTCCAGGGCTGCCAGTTCAAAGGCCCGCAGGGCGTGCTCGTCGTAGGCAGTGGCGAACACCACCAGCGGCGGCTCCGGCCCATCCACGATGGTGGCGGCTACAGCCAGACCATCCACGTCGGGCATGTTGATGTCGAGGAAGGCCACTTCGATAGGCTCACGCTCGATCAGGCTAAGGGCTTCCTCGCCGTTGGCTGCCTCGTAAAACGTGGCCTCCGGAGCCAGCATTTCCAGAATGTAGCGCAGTTCGCTCCGGGCTGGGGTTTCGTCGTCGGCGATGAGTATGTGCATAGTGTTTACCTCTACTGGGTGGTCGGAATCCTGATCTCTACCTGCGTGCCGCGTCCCAATTCGGACTTGATGACCAGTTGGTAGTCGTCCCCGTACAGCGCCCGCAGCCGCCCGTCAATGTTGCGCAGTCCGATGGCTGCACTGGGTGACTGTCCAGGGTCCAGGAGTCCTGTCAGTCGGGCAGGCTCGATCCCGACACCATCATCTTCTACGCGAAGCAGAAGGTCGCCGTCCGCTTCTTCGATGTTAATGCGCACGGTCCCACCTTCGGGTTTTCGGGCGATGCCGTGGATGACGGCGTTTTCGACGATGGGTTGCAGGATGAGGGTGGGCACTGGGTGATCAAGCACAGCTTCCGGAGGGACAACCCACTCTACGTTCAGGCGGTCGTCGAGGCGGGCTTTTTCCAGGGCCAGGTATGCCTCCACGTAGCTGAGCTCATCGCGCAGGGGCACGAACTCACCTGAGCGCAGGGCGCGCTGAAAGACCTCGGACAGGTTGAGCAGCAGGCGGCGAGCGGTCTCCGGGTCGGTGCGCACGAAGTAGCGGATGGTGTTGAGGGCGTTGAACAGGAAGTGCGGGTTGATCTGGGCGCGCAGGGCACGGAGCTCGGCGTGGGCCAGGGCCAGCTCAGCGGCTTCTGCCTTGCGCCGGGCGGTCTCTACCTGGACGCCGCGCACCATGAGCGTTATCGCGGCCAGGGCCAATCCCGTCACCAGCAGGTCAGGAATCAGAAAGAGAAACCCTATCGGTTCGCCGGTGATGGCCCCCAGATAACCACTACCCACCTCGGCGACGATGCCCAGCATCGCGGCAGCCAGGGGCGCGAATCGGTTCTGGCCTAACAAGTCCGCGCCCAACCCTGTGACGACTCCCGCCCACACGGCCGACGAGGCCCACAGGTTAGCGACATAGTTCCCCAGGAGCATGTCTCCCCAGGGCAGATAGCGCCATCCTATCAGGCCCTCAGCCGCTGACGCTTCCAAGTGTCGGAGAATGGAGAGAAGCTCAGGTACCAGGCCGGGGAGAAGGTGTTGCGAGCCACGGAAGAACATGGTGGTGAAACCCAGGCCCAGCCCCACCTTCCAGCCGCCCAGCAGGCCACCGACGACCACGACCAGGAGATTGAGCAGAGACGGCTCACCGATCAGGCGGGTAAGCCACAGGTCGTAAACGTGAGCCAGCAATTGGATGGCCGCTAGTACTAAAAACAACTTGAGGGTATCCCGCGGAGCGGGCTGGTCGCTGATCACCCGCAGGAAGAGCTGCGTCTTGCTGAAGAGGTAAATGAGCGCGACGGGGACGACGACGATTTGAACGAGCAGGCCAACCCAATAGGGGTGAAAATCGAAGCCCGGCAGTTCAGCCAGCGTTAGAGGCGGCAGGTCTGGCACCAGTTGGCGGGCATAAAGCGCCAGCGCAAATGCAATCACCGTCACCAGTACCGCTGCACCTAAAGAGGCTATCCAGCGGTAGCGGGATGTTGGTTCTGAGAGAGGCACAGTGTTATCCTTAGCTTAGCTTCGCTCACCACTTCTCCTCGTTGCAAACCAATATGACAACGAATCAGGTGGATTTACCGAATTGGCAAATCTCAGTTCGGTAAATCCTTTCAACTCGCTGTCATATTTGGGATACGAGCCAGCGGTCTCTTCCAGTATAGCACAAATCGTAAATGGAGGGAAGGATTCTCGGATAACCGGTCTTCTTGAAGGATAAGAGGTCACCCGTCTTGCGATGAGGAACTCGAAACCCGAAACGCGCTTCATGGGCTCTGCGCCTGCCCCGAATCGGGATTCACCATCAGCGACGACACGTCCACCGCTTCAAAGTCCGATCCCTTGACCTGATGCAACTGAGGGACGAGCACGTTGTTGTTCCAACGCTCGTCGGGGTGGCCGGAGATGAACCAGGATGAACCGTTGTCGGCCAGCATCATGCCGTAAGTCTTGAGGGCCTGGAGGATGACCTGCACCTCCGTCGAGAAGCCTGAGATGTCGAAGTCGGCTTTCAGGCGAAAGCGCTGGCCCATGGGCGGGTATTGCGCTCCGGTGAGACTCGATGCGTAGTGGCGCGCCGGCCAGATGTACTCCCTGCGGGTCTGCGGCGCGGTGACGCGGATGGCATGGCGGATCTCGCCGCTGGCCACCTCGTCGTAGCGCACCAGTCCTGGCAGAATAGGCAGGCCGGCGGCGTCGGCGGAGGTCCAGCCCGCTGGCCGCAGGGCGTGGGAGTTCAGGTCGAAGATGGCGCCAGAGCCGGCCTCCCAACTCCCGTCGGGCTGCGGCCAGGCGTCGTACAATTCGTACAGGATGCAGTTGTCGCGATCCACGACCAGGACGTGGCGGTCGCCGTCGCTGTCTGGCCCACCCTCAATGAGCGCATCGGGAGGGACGGGGTAGGGGCCCGGATCGCTTTCGTCGCCATAGTCGGTGAAAATGATGTCCACCAGCGGCTGGGTGCCGGGCACGTCCACGTAGGGGATACCAATGGGTTCACCTTCCCAGGTTCCGGAGCCGAAGTCGGGATGTAAGTAAGCGTCGGCGCCGATGGTGTTGATGTAGGCGGCCGAATTGGCGTCCACGGGCAACGTGTCAACCGGCACGTTCCAGATGTTGTCGGCGGGAAACACGGGACAGCCGGCCACGTCGGGGGGCGGCTCTGGTTGAGACGGTGTGGCCGTTGGGGTGGGGGTGGATGTTGCCGTGGGCGTTACTGTCGGCGTAGAGGGTGTCGCTGTCACAGTCGGGGTAGCCGTCGGCGTGGGAGTTGGGGTGGATTCCCCGCAGCTTTCTCCCCAGTGTATCGCCACCAGCATGATGTCCACAATGTCAATCTTGCCGTTGCCGTCCAAGTCGTAGAGGGGCTCGTAGTCCTCGTCACCCACAGCGGTGTGCCAGATGCTGGCCACCAGCATGATGTCCGCGATGTCCACGTCACCGTCGCCGTCCAGGTCGGGACAAGTCAGCACGCCCTCGATGATGTCCGCCAGCTCCGCCCGCGCCGCCTCCCAGTCGTCAGGGTCGGTGGACCAACTGATGTCGGTGCGCACCCAGGTGGGATCATCGGGGTCGTCCACGCCGTACTCCCACAGCACCTTGGGGACCATCTCGTTGACGATCTCAGCGGTGCGCGTGGGGTTGACGGACGCAGCCAAAGTGAGGTAGTCCACGTCCTGGATGCCGCGCCGCCACAGCTTCAGGCGCAACGAGGCAAACGGGCCTGACACGCCGTAGCTCTCGTCGGGAAAGCGGGTGTCGGTGCCGGGGTAGAACAACACGCCGTCGCCATTGTTGTAGTTCCAGCCGGCCTCGCCCAGAGAATCGTCGTCGTAGCTGTAGCAGCCGAAAACCTGCGCCTGTTGAAAGACGTTGGTCTGGCTCCTCGGGTCGTGGTAGCCATAGCACTGAAAGTTGACGTAGTAGGTAGATTCCCAGTAAAACCAGCGCTCGACCCCTTTCTTGTAATGTCCCCAGGCCAGCTCCCTCAGGGCCACCCCCTCGTCCTCGGTGGCGAAGGAGCCAGAAGCCGGCCGCCACCCGTTGTACATGAAGAAGTATTTGGAGGGATCAGCCCGCAGCGCAGTCAAAGCACCTTCCCACTCAGATGTGATTCCTATGCTCGCGCCGCTGGTAGGGATGTCCAGGCTGGGCGTGTTGGCCATGGCCTCGGGCAGGGCAATGGTGGCCAGAGACATCAAGCGCTGGCCGGGCCCCGGATTGTTGTCCATCCACTGCGCCCACTGCTCGATCTGGGGGTAGTCGTCGGACTCATCAATGAGGTAGAGGAAGTAGTCGGTGGGCGTAGAGAATGCCTGGTTATCGAACCAGGTGACCCACTGGTCGGTGTTGGCCCACATGTCTGCCTCTGTGCCGTCCTGCCACGACCAGCCGCCGTAGGTGCCGATGGAGTAGACGCCGTTGCCCACTCCGATGCCTACGCCATCGTAGCCCTGAGCGGGGGTGAACAGCCCACCGTTCAGGTAAGATGTCCAGGCATCGTCCATCCGCGCGATCTCCGATTCACCATTGATGAGGGACATCTTGTGGCGATGGGCCATTTGGAAGTGGCGGTTAATCAATTCAATGGATTGGGCATACTCAGGGGTTCCAGGCTCAGGCCACGTGTTCTCCTCGCCCAGGTAGCGATCATTCACGTTCCCCCATTCATAGAAGATCATCGTCTTGGCGTTGGGCTGGTCGGGTAGGGTGAAATTGCGCACTTGCAGGGTGATGGGAATCTGCCAGGTGAGCTCGCCGCCCTCCGTCACCTCGATGGTGCCGGTGTAATTGCCCGCGGGCATTGCCTTCGGGATGTAGATGTCGCCCCAGATGGCCTGGTTGGTGCCGGCGGGAATGGTGAACGGGGTGTGGAATTCCAGGGGCACGGCGATGTCGGGGTAGAACTGGTTGTGGCAGGGCCGATCCTCCCAGGTGCCCGTGCCGATACCCCACTCATCGTAGGGGCGGCGGCAGCGCTCCGGGATGTGTCGCTCGTCGTAGCTAGTACTGTAGGCCAGAACGCTGAGACCGCGGATCTCCAGATAGCGCACGAAGAACAACTCGATGTTTCGGCCAACGTAGTTGAACACGCCGTCGCCGCTGGCCGGCACGGTGGTGATGCTGGCCCCGCCGGGGCCGCTCAACGAGGTCAGGCTCACGCTGACGTTGGTGGCACTGGTCGTGGGCGCTTCCAGTATCAGATTGAAGGCCACCACCTCGTTGCGGGCGCCGAACAGGGAGATGCCCGTGCCATCCCACACCGAATTGAGCACCGCGTTGGGGTCGTCCGTAGCGCGCAACTCGGAGCGCCACACCTTGTCGCCGCCCTCGTTGGCCCAGGCGTGGGCGATGTTGCTGGGAGTAAGGGTTGAACCCGCCCTGGACAAGCCGGCGTGGAAAGCTACTACGGCCAACAGACTGATCACCACAATCGCCAAGCTAAACCGTGCTCGATTTTGCCGCATGATTTACCTCCACTCAACAAAGTTGACTGTCCATTGCTACCCGGCCCGGGGCTGATCCTTCGCCCCTGCTCAGGACAAGCGCCGTCGGGCTGAGTTTACAAGGGCCTGGCGGCCTGACAAATCCAGCCCCAGCGGGGGCTTCGTAGACTGAGCCAGGGGCTTGAGCGGAGCCCCTGGCGGACGCCGTCCACTGATTCCTTCAGCTTTCACGGATAGCTCTTCAACACAAGAGGCAGATAGACGCGCTGGCCAGATACGGCACCACAAACCTGTACCTGAACGTCGTCCACGTAGAAGCTGGTGGGGCTCCAATCGTTGGTCTCGGCGTGGAAGGTCACGCCCGTCCACTGGCCGGCGTAGCTGCCCATGTCGAAGGTGCTCTGATGCCAGGCATTCCTGGGCGAGCTATTGGTGATGGTCTCGATGTTCACCTCGCTACCCTCAACACCAACCACCACGACCAGGATGTCTGCGTTGAGATCCGGATCCGCGCTCTCCACGTACCACCAGTAGGAGAGCGTCATGGATGTGGCAACAGGCGGGAGCTCGACGCCGGTGAAGACCTCGTTCCAGGCGTTGTTGGCACCACCCAGGCGGACGCTGCGGATACCGCTGTGGGCACGGGCCGTGGTGACTTGTGTCCCGCCGACCGAACCCCAGGGCGGGATGATGCCGGCCTCGAAATCGCCGTGGGGCAGGATGTTGTCACACGGGACAACGGTGGGCGTGGGCGTGGGTGTGGGTGTCGGCGTCCCCGGCGATGACGTTGCCGTTGGGGTAGGGGTGGGCCCAACGGCACTCGTGTACCGCCAGAGGCTTTGGCCGTCGGTGCCAGCGAACACCGTCTGTGGACTGTCCGGGGCGACCTCCAGGACAGGAGCATAGCGATTCCATGGGCTCGTGCCCAATTGAGCCCACGAACCGCCGCGGTCCGTGGACACATAGACCCTGGAGAAGGAGGCATAGAGGGTCCCATCGCTGACGTAGTCTGGCGAGAGAACCACACTGTAGACACCCAGGTAAGGGAATCCGTTGTTGGCCGCGTTCCAGGAGTCCCCTCCATTGGTGGACTTGAAGACCCCGTCGTCATAGGTGCCTGCGTAGATCGTCTCATCAGAAGCATAGCCGGGCGAGATGGCCAGACTGTTCACATCCAGGTCGGTAAGCCCACTGTTAGCCGCGCTCCAAGAATCCCCGCTATTGGTGGACTTGAAGACCCCGCCATCCCAGGTGCCGGCGAACACGGTCTGGTCGCTGGCGTAATTGGGGGAGATAGCCAGTGTCCGCACCCGCTTGGAGGGAAGCCCGGTGCTGGCGTTATTCCAGGTGCTCCCCCCATCGGTGGACTTGAAAACAGTGCCATTGTCGGTGCCAGCAAAGAGAGTTTGATCCGTGACATAGTTCGGCGAGAGAGCCAGGGATTCCACGCGCAAATTGGTCAACCCGTTGTTATACGGCGCCCAGGTGTTGCCTCTATTCGCAGACTTGAAGACCCCGCTCCCATTGGTGGCAGCAAAGAGAGTTTGGTCCGTGCCATAGCCCGGCGAGAGGGCCACAGCCTCCACCCACAGGTTGGTCAGTCCGCTGCTGGCCGCCGTCCACGAGGCGCCGCCGTCGCTGGAGCGGAACACGCCCTGGAGCTGGGTTCCAGCGAAGACGGTCTGATCGCTGGTGTAGTTGGGCGAGACGTCCAGAGCATTCACGTCTATGTTAGTGATGCCGGTGCTTGCCGCGCTCCACGAACCGCCGCCGGTCGTGGACTTGAAGACGCCGCCGCCGTAAGTGCCAGCGAACAGGGTGCTATCGCCGGCATAGTTGGGCGAGGTAGCCAGGCTTTCCATTTGGATATTGGCAAGGCCGCTGTTGACGGCATCCCAGTTGTCACCGCCGTTGGTGGACTTGAAGACCCCCGCGCTGCCGGTGCCAGCGAAAAGGGTTTGGTCGCTGGCATAGCCTGGCGAGATAGCCAAAGCGTTCACATATGCACTAGAAAGTCCGGTGCCATTCCAGTTATTTCCCCCATTGGTGGACTTGAACACGCCACTACCGCCGGTGCCTGCGAAGATGATCTGGTCGCTGGCATAGCCCGGCGAAAAGGCCAGCGAGCGCACATCGGTGGTGGTAAGCCCGCTGTTGACCGCGCTCCAGGAACTCCCGCCATTGGTGGACTTAAAGATGCCAGCCCCGGTCGCGGCAAAGAGGGTTTGGTCACTGGCGTAGTTGGGGGAGACAGCCAGGACGTTCACCGTCAGGTTGGTAAGGCCGTTGTTGATCGCGTTCCAGGAACCCCCGCCATTGGTAGATTTGAACACCCCACCCTGATAGGTGCCGGCAAAGAGGGTCTGGTCGGTGGGGTAGTTGGGGGAGATGACCAAGGCGTACACGTAGGTGTGCGTGAGGCCCGTGTTGACCAACTGCCACGAGTCGCCGCCGTCGGTGGATTTGCGGACACCGCCGTACAGCGCACCTGAGGACCCTGCGTAGACCGTCCGGTCGGTGGCGTAGCCGGGCGAGAAGGCCAGAGCCTTCATATGGCCGTAAATGAGCCAGCCCGCTGTAGGTGCCGTCCACGTGCTGCCCCCGTTGGTGGATCTAAAGATGCCCACCGAGGTGGCGGCGAAGAGGGTCTGGTCGCTGGGGTAGCTGGGGGAAACGGCCAGGGCCTCGATGATGCCGCCATACATCCCCTGCGAACTCTGCACCCAGGCACTCTCGTCGGCGCTGGAGGGCAGCCAGTCAGCCAGCACTCCTGTGACGAGGAGCGCCATCATAGCGACTAGCAGCAAGATGGTAATTGCAACAGCACGGGTTTGCATTTTCCCTTTCTCCTTCTTTTGCAGTCGTCTTTCACTGCACTTCCCACACGTGCACCACAGTCTCTCCCGATGGACCAGCCTCCTGTTCGGTTACGTATATGAGACCTCGTTCCCGATCATGGGCTACGGCGCCAAGGATAGCACATTCCGAATCAAGCACTTCACTTGCTGGGTTGTAGACCTCATAAGGCAAGACCTCCCACGGCTCCCTGGTTCCAGCAACCACCTCGCTCAACTCTTCTGGATCGTAGAACAGAATCTGAGGTTGATATGGATAGGCATGGTAACCTTTGTATGGATTACAAGGATCTCCACTGCACTCTTCCTGCGTTCCGTAGCAGTTGTCTCCCAGCCCCTTTCTGCCGAATATCAGGACGCCGCTTCTGTCTGCGGTCTGCACCCAGGCCCCGCCCCCCCAGTTGTCCATGGCCCGATAGCCTGGAAAATGGCAGACTTCTGGGTCTTCCCAGACACAATCGTAGATTTCGGGATAGTACAGCAGTGCCAGGGCATCCAGATTCTGTCCCGATTGGGGGGGATTGCCGTCTTCCCAAGGGGCGAGGGCATAGAGCGTTGGTCCCTGGGAGCCGCCGAGGGCTCCGGCCTCTCGATGATTGCCGGCGATGAGCCACTTTCCATTCAGGTATTGGCTGGCAAAGCTCTCAGGGGCTTGGAAGAGGTAGTTGCAGGCTTTGGCGTTATGGAAGTCGTCGTTGCCCCGCCCTCCGATGTGCCACACACCCTGGGCGCCGCTCATGTCAAGATCGCTCCATCCCAAGGAATCCTGATCATAGGCAGCCACATTGTACCAATCCCGCAGGTTCCAAACGATCTTGTTGACATTGGGCAAGTATTCCAGTCCGTCCACCTCTCGATACATGCAATCGTCGTTGTACATGCAGTTGTCTTTCCAACCTCCGGTGATATCCGCCAAAGACTGAAGCACGGACGCTTTGGGCAAGTCATCGAAACTGCCAGATACAACGGGCTCCGGGATGGTGATCTCACCCACTAGATCGTTATGGGCGTGGCCTGCTGCATAGAGTGAACCTGGGTAGCCGTCGGCTGGCCCGGTGGAATCACCTTCCGGGTAATAGGCCAGCGCGTGACCGCTGTAGGCACACTCCTCACCGGACGGGTATGCGAAGGCACCCTGGTACACCAGGTCCGAGGGCTGCATGAGGCCGGCAGGGATGACCGTTGTGGGCGTCGGCGTAGGGGTGGGGAGCGGAGGAGACCAATTCTTCAAGATAAGGGGTAAGTAGACGAAATGGGAGGTCGGTGGTGCGCCGGTCTGAGTAGGTGTGGGGGTTCTCGTTAGGGTAGAGGTCGGCGGTACGCTGGTGGCAGTGGGCGTCGCTGTCACACCCCCTACCGTGTAGTTGACCACCAGCCGGGGGCGCAGGTCGGCGGTATTATACTCGCTGGAGCGGAACTCGTGGTGTGCCCAGGGAGCGTTGTCCGGCTCCAAGAGCAGGCCATAGTTCGAGACTGTTCCACCTACCCACGCGCGGACGACTGAGGTCACGTCCCAGCGGTACCACCCGTCCGGATTGGCCGCCACCGTCACGCGATCTAGCTCCGCCGGGTCGAAGTCTCCCCCAGGAGTCGCCCAGTTCACACCAGGGCGGGCCGTCGTCCAGGTCACACCCTCACTCCGACCGTCGGCCCCCAGATCCCACCCGTCGCCCTCAACCCACTGTTCGGTGACGCGATGAGCCACCACGTCGTGCGGGTCGTCGTCGTAGTCACCGTCGTAGGCGCGCAACTCCAGCCATGCCCCATCCACATGGATGTCGGCCGGCAGCCAGCCGTTGAGTTCGAAACGCACCAGAAAGCGGAACTCGTCGGCGTCGCCCGTCTCGCCCACTTGCACGTAATCCCAGCCGCCCAGGTTGGCGTAGCTATTGCCGCCCCAGGTAGTGATGGTCGCGTCTGCGGTGCCCGCATAACTGGCATTTGGGCTAACGCCGTTCTGAAAGGTCATGGTCTGCTCGCCAGCAGGCGGCGTTCCCGTCGGCGTGGGGGTGGCCGTGGCTGTCGCTGTCGCCGTAGACGGGGGAGCGGCACCTGTGGCCGTGGCTGTCGCCGTTGGCGTGGCGGTGGACGGCGGGCTAGTGGCAGTGGGAGTGGCTGTCCCCGCGGCCCCTTTCCAGCGGTGGTAGTAGACATTGAGCAGGGTGACGAACTCGCCCGTGGCTTTCTGGTTGCCAGCCTGCGAGGGGTGATTGTCGCTGCCTCCGTCGGGATAGGCGGTGGTGTTGCCCCCCTGGTCGGTGATGTGCTCGATGGCGTCGTTGCGATAGCGGTGGTGGTTGCCCGTATCCCAATCCAAGTCGTTGGTATACCAGTTTCCTCCATTGGAGGTCAGGACGTTGTAGAAATCAAAAACGGCCACATTGTTGTAGGGATAGTCATACAGCCAGTCTTCGACCAACCAGGTGTTGAAAGCGCGGGCATTATCGGCATAAGTGTCATCTTGAACGGGTGGCGCGGTGATGGCCACGAAGAGCTTGTCCTGCCGGGTAGCAAAGTACTCCAGGATGTCGTTGTAGATGCCTTTGGCGTTGGCAACGGTATGGTGGTCAGAGCCGCAATCTTGTCCTCGTAGAAGGTTAAGGCCGGTCGTCGGTGGATCGTCCGGGTTCCCTCCCAGGTCGGAGTTGGGATAGCAGGACTTGAACATGATGATCTCGTTCTGGCCGCCGGGATCGGTAGGCAAGCGAGAGTACCAGGAGTGACGGTCGTATTCAGTGTAGAGGGCATTCAGGTAAGTGGCACTGTTGGGGCCACAGAACCAGTCCCACCAGTGGCCGATGTCGGTGTTATCGCCGATGTTATCCGGTCCCCATTCGTAGTTGGTGTCGCTGACGAAGTAGTTGTTGCCGCGCAGGGCGATGCCCAGGCCGCCGTTCCCATCGTCCAGCCAGTTTTCGCCACAGGAATGGTGGATGAAGATGAGCTTGACGGGGGAGGTGGGCGGGTTGGGGTTATCGGCCGTCAGACGAGCCTGCGGGCCAGCCAGGGTAGGGCTGACAGTCCAGAGTAGGCCCAACACCACCACAACCGTCACTATCGTTGCAATCCTTCTGGTTTCCATCTTGCTCTCTCCTTAATTGGGTTTCTGTCATAACGCGGGAGTGAAGGCCATCAGTGTCAGGGTGTAGGGGAGTGGGGATGGGGGTTGCTTCAGTCTACTGAATTCTACCACAGATTTCGGCGCAAATCAAGCGGGTTAGTATCTATACC
>CAZQDO010000047.1:18628-19249 GCA_964592085.1 uncultured Anaerolineae bacterium
GGATACCTTTGGTTTGCTACATGATACCATGAATTCCGACGCAGGTCAAGCTGTATCTGCCAGAAAAAGCGAAGCGGCGGGCCAGAGGGAGACCTCCGGCCCGCCGATCTTCGATGCAAGGGGGCCGTGACTCTATAGGCATCAAGCTAAAACCAGCGACTGGGCCATAGCTCCCGTCCCTTCCTTTACGGACTGTAGCTCTGGAACACCAACGGCAGCAAAATCCGATGGCCGACGAGGACGGTGACGCTGTGAGCGTCGCTCATGCCCTCACCGTCCGTGCCTGTCAGAGTGATGGTGTGCCGGCCAGGGCTGAGCGAGGTCAGTTCGACTTCGTAGCCCCTGCCAAGCTCACCATCCAGGTCCGAATCCCAGATCAGATTCTCGTCCACCAGATCTTCGTCGTCCTGATCGTACGCCAGGGCGGTGAGCAGCACCCACTCGCCAGGGGCGTAGACTTGTCCCTCTACTGGATCCATGATGAAAACCGTGGGCCCTTTGCGCGGCACGCTGAAGAAGCCGTCCGACTGGTCGTAGGCAGAGTGGAAGCCGTCGCTGGCCATTACTCGGAATAGGCACTGATCGCCACCCGGCAGATCCGCCGTGTCTACAGCGTAGCTC
>CAZQDO010000048.1:0-19217 GCA_964592085.1 uncultured Anaerolineae bacterium
CTGTACCACAGCGCCGCCACGTTGATCAACAACGTGGTGGCCGACAACACCACCAGTCGGGACACAGCGCTCGGCGCTGGCATGTACGTCTGTGAGCAATCGTCGCCACGGATGCTGCACACCACCATCGCCCGCAACAATGGCAGGGACGGCAGCGGCGTCTATGTGGACGAGTGGTACGGAACCTACAGTACCGTGGCCCTGACCAACACCATCATCGTCAGCCACACGGTGGGCATCATGGTGACGACAGGCAACACGGCCACGCTGGAGAGTACGCTATGGCATGACAATACCACCGACTGGGATGGGGCAGGCACGGTAGACCATACCAATGATCACACCGGTGACCCAGCCCTCGCCTCTGATGGCTATCACCTGACCTCTGCCTCGGCGGCGATTGATGCCGGAGTGGGCGCCGGGGTGACGACCGACATAGACGGCGATACCCGTCCCTGGGGCGCAGGCTACGACATCGGCGCTGATGAGTTCAGTAAGTGGCACGTCTACCTACCCATTGTGATGAAGAACTATGCTCACTGATATGCAGTGATGCGTGTGCTATTGACGGCGACAATGTCGGCAACGGCGAGGATGTTACGAACAGATAGGGAGACACTCGATGAAGATAAGATATGCCTTGTTTGCACTTGTCGTAGGCATAGGGGCAACGCTCGCTCTGGTGACGGTGCTGGCCGCTGATGGCTGGCTCTACGACCTGGCGAGGGGCGAGCAGCACGTGAGCATCCGTGGTCAGAATGTCGGCGACCGAATTGGGGCCAATTTGACCAGCGCCGATATCAACGGCGATGGTTACGACGACCTGATTCTTGGCGCCGTTGGGGTTGACACCGAGGGCATCTCTAACGCGGGCGCTGCCTACGTCCTCTTTGGGCATCCCGAATTTCCACCCGTTATGGACATCGGCGACACGGCGGACGTCACCCTCCTGGGGGCGGCGGCAAATGACTACACCGGGCAGATTGTCGCCAGCGGCAACTTCAACGGGGATGGGTATGCCGATTTGCTCATCGCTTCTCGATGGGCCGACGTGATCTCCGGAAGCCAGGTGATTACAGATGCCGGCAAGGTGTATCTGGTTTCGGGGCGCTCTGCCTTTTCTCCCACGATGCTCCTCTCGACGGACGCCGATGTGGTTTTTGAGGGGGCTGAGGTGGAAGACTTCACCGGCCAGGGGTTGAGTGCTGGCGACGTTAACAACGATGGTTACGATGACTTCATCGTCGGGGCATATCGCTGGCAGGGATCGAGGGGTATAGTCTACGTCCTCTTGGGCCCTCCGCTCCTCAGCGAGACTGTTGACATCAGCGCCACCGCCGACATAACTTTCCTGGGTACATCAGAGAATGACAGCCTGGGCTATTCCCCAGCCAGCGGTGACTTCAACGGTGATGGCTGTGACGATCTGTTCCTGGGCGCAATGAACGCCAGCCCGGCAGAACGGCGATGGGCCGGATGCGTCTACGTGGTGCTGGGCTGTGAAATCCCCTACGGTACCCACACCGTCAGTGATGCAGCCGATTTGATCCTTTGGGGGAGTGAGGAAGACCGGGCTGGCTGGAATCTAGCCAGTGGGGATGTCAACAACGATGGCTATGACGACCTCCTCGTTGCGGCTCCCTTTGCCGACCTGGGTGGAGACGATTCAGGGGCCGTCTACGTTGTGTTGGGCGGACAGGATCTTTCCGGAACTCTGGATCTTAGCACTGCCGCCAACATCACCATCATAGGGGAGGCGGACGCGGACCACTTAGGCCGTTGGGGGCTGAGTAGTGGAGATGTCAATGGCGATGGTCATGGCGATGTGATCATCGGCGCTCTCTACGCTGATCCCGCTCCAGCACGCTCCAATGCTGGCAAAGCCTACGTGGTACTTGGAGCAACAGATCTCTCTCCGACGATCTCGTTGCGCACCAGCGCTGATGTGACCATCCTGGGCGCAGCCTCCGGCGACAATCTCGGGGAGGGTGTGGGCAGCGGTGATCTTGATAAGGACGGGAGCGAAGAAATCATCGTGGCGGCACCTTATGCTAACCCTATCAGTGGCCGGGAGGATGCTGGTCAGGTTAACGTTTTCTACTATAGACTTTCGAAGGCGCACCTATTCCTTCCACTGGTGCTGAAGGGCCAGTGAGATAGGCTGATGCTGAACCATCACAGATATCAAAACAGGAGGTAAAGACTTCCATTGAAACGCTCAACCCTAAAATACTTGATACCCATCACTCTTGTTCTCTGCCTGAGCGCGCTGCTGGCCAGCGTCGTCTACGCAGGTACCACCAGCAACGAGCACATGAGCGATACCCATTATGGGCCGTCCGTGACCCAATTCCCTTCGGGAACCTCCGTCGTCTACGTGGTCTTCGACTACTCCGACATGCATGGCGAACAGATCACCATCAAGATCTGGAGCCCCATCGGGGAGGTGCTCTTCGAGCAAACTCAGACCTACTCAGATTCCGGCACGGAATCCATTGAGGTTCCCTATCCTGAGGGAGGGACTTTTTCTGATGGCCTGTACGTCACCAACTTCTACCAGGGCATTCTGATCTACAAGACTATCCTGTGGGGGGTGGGGGCGGTGATGACGCCTACCCCTACACCAACGGGCACGCTGATGCCAGTGGTAGACGTTTCCCCAGCCGAGGGTTACGCCGGGCAGGAGTTCATCTTCACTGGTTGGAATTTCACCCCCAACGGCCTGGTGCACGAGGGTTACAACGACCCCAATCAGGAATACACTTACACTGCCTCTTTTTATGCCGATCCGTCGGGCGGATTTGCACGGGCCATCGCATCGCAGGCAGATTGGCTCGGCGTTTACACCTACGTCGCGTTTGACTCCGCTAAGGACTACAATGCCTCTGTGGAGTTCACCATCTCCGGGCCTCGGCCCACTGCTACATCTACTGCGACGCCGACCACTACGCCGACCAGCACACCCACCTCCACGCCAACGGCAACCGCCACTGCCACACCGACCGGCACACCCACGTCAACGCCAACGCCGACCCATACGACAGAGCCTCCTCCAAGCTACGAGGTCTATCTGCCGATCGTCGTGAAAAAATACTGAGAAACGTGAACGACAGGCTGCAACATTTCGCCAGCAGTTTCATAGAAAGCACGCGCGACTACATCTTCGTTCGGCCAGAGGACAACCTGCTCATCCTGCGGCCCAACCGGGTGCACCATCTGAACGCCACAGGCACGGTGATGCTCAAGGCCCTCTACGACCGCCAGCCGCTGGACGTGGAGGCCATCGTGGCCGAACTGGCTGAGCGCTACGGCGTGCCTGCGGAGCGCATCGAAGAGGACATGGAGAAGCTACTCCAGAGCCTCTCGCTGCTGCTTCAGGATAGGGCCGGCTGCGCTCCAGCGGTGAAGACCACCCCTTTCGGCAGCCACGAGAGGAAGTATCCCGTCCTGTCCGAGATCGCCGTCACCTACCGCTGCCAGAACCGCTGCTTCTTCTGCTACGCCAGTTCCCCCGACCGGGGCCGTCAAGTGCCGGAGATGACCACCGACGAGGTCAAGCTGGTGCTGGACAAGATCGTGAGCCAGGCCAGGGTGCCCACCGTCTCCTTCACCGGCGGCGAGCCTACCCTCCGCGAAGACCTGACGGAGTTGATCGCCCATGCCAAAGGGCTGGGAATGAGGGTCAACCTCATCAGCAACGGCATCCGGTGCGCTGACGCAAATTACGTGGCTACCCTGGCCGAGGTGGGACTGGACTCGGCCCAGATCAGCCTGGAGGCGGGAGAGGCTGCCGTCCACGACGAGGTGGTGGCCCACCCAGGAGCTTTCGAGCGCACGGTGCAGGGGGTGCGCAACCTGCGGGCGGCGGGCATCCACACCCACACTAACACCACCATCAACCGCAAGAACCGGCACGCCCTGCCAGTCCTAATTGACTTCCTGGCCGAGATGGGCATGGAGTACCTCTCCATGAACATGGTCATTCGCACCGGCGGGGCGGTGGGCGTGCCCGACATCCATTATCAGGCCATCGGCGATCTGGCCCTCTCCCTCAAGGCCAGGGCCGAGGAGCGGGGGATGCGTTTCGTCTGGTACTCGCCGGTGCCCTACTGCCTCTTCAATCCGGCCCAGCACGGTTTGGGCTCCCAGTCGTGCTCAGCGGCCGACGGGTTGCTGTCCATCGCCCCCGACGGAGCGGTGCTGCCCTGCTCCAGCTTCGAGGAGGGCATCGGCAACCTGCTCGCCGAAGACTTCGCCACCCTCTGGAATCGGCGGTCGGCTCGCTACTGGCGGGACAAGGAGTTCCTGCCCCCAGGCTGTGAGGAGTGCGAGCTGTCCCACCTCTGCTGTGGAGCGTGCCCCCTCTACTGGGATGAGCAGGGCACCTTCGCCGAGATCGCTCCTTACATGACCAGGACCTCGGCCTGGGAGCGCCTGACCTGGAACTTGAAAAGGCGATACTTGGGAAAGGTCAAGGGGGTAGGGATATAGACAGACCAGGTGCAACGCACTTCCGAAGTGCGTTGCACCTTAACTGCAAGGAGGTCTCACATGACCCGAACCATCTCTTTGGAACAACTCAACGATTTCCTATCGGATAACCGGCGCAGGATAGACGCGGTGGGGCGTGAGGTGGAGGAGATCCAGGTGGGCTTCAACAGCGCCTACGTGGAGTTCAAAGCCGACCACGACGCCCAACTGGCCAGTCTGACCGAGACGCTGTTCACGCGGCTGGATAGCCTCGGCTCGGAGCTAAAAGCCCTGATTGATAAGCGGGCCCTCGTGGAGCGTCGCCTCCTGGCCGAGCGCAGGGCGGAACTGCGCGAAAAGCTCATCCCCCAGACCCAAGCGGAGGCCGACGCTGTATTGGCCCAGGCCCAGGAGCAGACCAAGGCTCTGCGCCAGCTCAACCCCAAGCTGGATGAGCGAGAGGAGACATACAAGGCCCATCGGGCCGGGCTGGAAACGAAGCTGGCTCAACTCAACGCGGAGATCTCCCGACGCTCGCGAGGTCTGGGCTTTATCATCCACTTCATCTCCGTCGCCGGTCTGGACCGCCAGCGCCACCAGATTCTCGGCCAACTGGAGGTCCTGGCCCGAAACCTGAAAGAGGTACGCCAGGAATGGCAGACCAGGCAACAGGAGTTTCAGGCCAGCCAGGAAACCCTGCAAGGTCAGTGGCGCGAGCTGAGCCTCAAGGTTGCTGAGCTGAAGCGGGAGCTGACCTATCTGGACGACGACGCCCAGCGAGAGGCCCTGGCGGTGAAACGAGCGGTCCGCCACGTCCTGGACAACCTGAAAGAACCTGTCCCCTGTCCTGGTGATCTGAGACCAGGCATGGAAACCATGATCGAGCTCAACATCAAGACCGATGCTTACCAGGAGGGGTTGGGGACGGTGGGCGGGCTCATCGCCCTTTTGGATAGCGTGGGGAAAGGGATGGACAGCTTCAAAGAGAGCGTGAGCGGTCTCATTGGGGAGCAGCGCATGCATAGCGAATTCCTTCCGAGGCTCAAGGTGCGACTGTCCGATTCGGTCATCGCCTTTCACAACCAGTGGGATGATCTAAGAGCCAGGATGCGTGACGATGCCCGACTGTGTGCTCACCCCACGGAGTTCCTGGAAGTAGCGCAGCCCGTTATTCAGCGCGACCTGAGCGACGAGGCCGTCACCAGCATGTTCAACACCCTCGGTCAGGCCCTGACCGAGTCAACCCAAAAATGGAGGGGATGAGATGAAACGAACGATTCTGATCGCTGCTTTCGTTGTTTCAGTAGTTCTTTTGGTCGTGGGGCTGTTTTTCCTATGTGCAGCCTCCGGAGTAAGGCGGCTGTCTCTGTCGGTGATCCTGCTCGTCATGGGCGGTGGCCTGGCCGCCTGGAGCGCCCTCACTTGGCGGCGGGGTCAGCAGTTGGAGCCTGAGCGGCTGGCCGACAGCATCATAGACCTGGTGCGGGCCAGGGGTGGCACCGAGGTCAGTCTGGCCCAGATCGTGGCCGACCTCAATGTGCCCACCGAGGCCGCCCAGCGGGCCCTCGGGGTGCTGGAGCGGCGGGGCGAGTGCCACAGGGAGCGCGGGCCTGAAAAGGACCTCTACGTCTTCCCCGGCCTGATGGAAGTGAAAGTCGTGCGCCGCTGCGCCTATTGCGGCAGCGAGTTCAGCGTCAAGCAGCCTTTGCACAAGTGCCCTAACTGCGGCGGCGAGCTAGAGCTGGTAAGAGAATAGAGAGCATTCAGTAACACTCAACAGGGAGACTATCTGTCTTTCAGCCTGCGAGTGAAAACTTGCAGGCTTTTTCTGTCCAGGGTAATTATAGCAGCAAGAAATCAGACCAATTTGAAATTGGTAACGAAATTTTAAGGTTTAGGCCGTATCTAAAACGGCATTTTTGTATTATTATAGGTAGGAAATCCCATGTTGTTTTCTGAGTCGTAATGGCAAGGTACGGACTATAACTCGCCATTGCTTTTCTCTTCATCTCTGCCGGCCCGAGGAGGGCATAGATGCCGGCCTTAAGAGTATGCCTCTTTGGCTCCCCTGTCATCACCTATGATGACACTCCACTCAATATCACCTCTCAAAAAGCCCAGGCGTTATTCTATTACCTGGTCTCCAATCGCCAGCCCCACTCTCGAGAGAAGCTGGCCACCCTGTTCTGGGGAGAGACCAGCGAACGCCAGGCCAAAGGCAGCCTGCGCAACACGCTCTATGAATTGCGTCGCAACCTGGCACCCGATGGGAAGCCCGCCAGGAAATACGTCTCGATTGAAGGCAACACCCTCTGTTTTGCCCCTGAGGCCGATTACTGGCTGGACACCGAGGAGTTCGAGAGATTGCTGGCTGCAAAGGTCAGCAGTGAACAGCTCAAGATGGACAACTGGGGCAAGGCCGTGGGGCTGTATCGGGGCGATTTCCTCGAGGGGTTCTTCATCAAGAACGCCTACGAATTCGAAGACTGGTCCTTTTTCGAGCGGCAGAGGCTACAGAGAAGATACCTGGAGGCCCTCACAGAATTAAGCGACTACTACGGTAGCCGGGGCGAATACGAGAAAGCCATCGCCTACGCCATTCAAATCCTCGGCCGCGATAACCTCCAGGAGAACATTCATCGCCAACTGATGCGCCTGTACTACCTGGCTGGCAACCGCAGCGCGGCCTTGCGTCAGTACGAAATATGCAAGGACATCATAGAGCGGGAGTTAGGCGTCGCCCCGTTGGCCGAGACCACGACCCTCTATGAGCAGATACTCCGTCAGGAGTTGGTGGAAGCTCAGCCCAGGGAAGTGGAGGTACCGCCAAGAGAGCCAGGCATCGAAATCCAGTGGCGGCCCCGTCCATCGCCGCTTCGCCCGTGGCCGAAGCCGGAATATTTGAGCTCCAACCTGGTCGGCAGAGACAAGGAATACGCCCAACTGATCCACCATCTGGAGGCTGCAAGCCAGGGGAGGGGTAAACTGGTCATCATTGATGGCGAAGTGGGCATTGGCAAGACCCGGCTGGCACAGGAACTGCTCGACAGGGCAGTGCCCGATTTTCACTTGTTGATAGGCCGGTGTTACGAGTCTGAAATGACCCTGCCTTATCAACCCCTGGTCGAAGCCCTGCGGGGTTATCTGCCCACACTGGATATAAGTGGGCTTCAAATATCCAGCCTGTGGCTAAGGGAGGTGAGCAAGCTGGTCCCTGAGCTCAGCGAGGTGCTGCCAGACCTCCCCAACAATGTGCCGCTGAACGGCGAAACGGAGCGCAGCCGCCTCTTTGAGGGCGTTGTCCGGTTCCTGGTTGCCCTCTCACGCCAACGCCCTCTGATCCTCTTTTTTGATGATCTGCACTGGGCCGATCAAGCGACTCTGGCTCTGCTACAGTACCTGGCCCGTCACGTCACCGTGGAGAGGATACTGCTCGTTGGCGCTTATCGTACCGAAGACCTTACTGGGCAGCTAGCCAATATGATGCGCAGCCTCAAGCAAGACGGCCTTCTGGCCAGGATCAGTCTGCGTCGCCTCACCCTGGAAGAGGTGACGATTCTGATTAGAGAGATGGCAGGCATGGAAAGTGGGGGCGAGAAATTCAGTCGCAGATTATACCGAGATACGGAGGGTAATCCCTTCTTTATCTTCGAGGTCGTCCGCTCCCTTTTCGAGGAGGGCATTCTGTATAGAGATGAGCATGGCTGGAGCACTGACCTCAAAGATTTCGCCACCAACTATGCCCAAATCTCCATTCCTCCCAGTATGCGCGATGTCATTCAAGCCCGCCTCAACCGTCTGGAAGAGGTGAGCCATCAAGTGCTGGAGACAGCCGCTGTCTTTCGTCAACAGTTTTACTTTGCCACCGTCCAGAGAGCGTGCGACAAAAACGCGGACGAGTCCCTCGATGCCTTCGACAAGTTGCTGCGTGCACAATTGATCAAAGAGATCGAGGTGGGTATAAAGGGCAGCAGCTACGATTTCAGCCATGCCAAGATCAGAGAAGTGACTTATCAGCAGATGAGTGGAGCCAGGCGGCAGCAGGTGCACCGGCGAGTGGGCGAAGCTCTGGAGGCAGAATACCCTCATCGCCTCGATGAGGTGGTCAGCCAATTGGCCTATCACTTTACGGCGGGCGGGGATAGGGAGAAAGCGCTCAAATACACCGCCAGGGCCGGCGACAGGGCTAGAGAGCTGTACGCCAATGAAGAAGCCATTGCTTATTACCAGAGGGCGCTGAGACTTGCAGAGAGCAAGGAGGAACTGGCGACCATTTACGAAGGGCTGGGTGATGTTCACGGCTTGATGGGAAAACATCACAAAGCGATAGAAAGCTACAAATCGGTGCTGGACAGCGCTGCTCAGGGGTTGGACAAAAGGCAGGTAGCTGAGATCCATCGCAAGATGGGCAGAGTGTACGAGAGAAATGGGGGGCGTGATCTGGCACTGGAGCATTTTAGAGCTGGCATGAGGATCCTTGAATCCGATGGTCCCTCGCTAGAGATGGTCAGGCTGGATAGCGGCATGGCGTTTTTGAGTATTCGTCAAGGGCAGTACGAAGAAGCCATTAAACTCTGCCAGCAGGGCTTGGGTATGATAGAGAAACTGCCTGAGAACGCGGACAGCCGAAAGGAGCGAGCGCGGATATATAATAACCTGGGATCCATTTACCTTAACTGGAACGATTATGCCCGCGCCACCGAGCACTTCGAGAAGAGCCTCACCATCAGGATCGAAAATGGGGACGCGCATGGTACGGCTGTTCTTTACAATAATCTCGGGGTAGTCTATGAGCACCAGGGCAACTACGACAAAGCTTTTGAATACCATCGCCGAAGCCTCGAGAT
This sequence comes from uncultured Anaerolineae bacterium, assembly GCA_964592085.1. GTDB lineage: Bacteria > Chloroflexota > Anaerolineae > VGOG01 > VGOG01 > CAZQDO01. Next base: position 9,318 of record CAZQDO010000048.1, read on the forward strand.
CAAAAAAGAAATCGGCGACATCTATGGGCTGGCCATATCCCACACTAATCTGGGGCTGATTCTCTTCCACAAGGAAGATTATTCTCAGGCCCTTGACCACCTGGAAGAATCGGCCAACATCTGCGGGGATATCGAGTGTGAATGGCTCTTGCCAGAAACCTACCGGGGCATGGCTGAGGTTTCCCTGGCCCTCGGCGAAGTGGCAAAGGCCCTGGAGTGTGGCCACGCTTGTCTTGAGATAGCCCACAAGATTGGTGACAAGATCTTTGAAGGCGTGGCGCACCGGGTGTTGGGAAAAGTGAAGGCCCTCGGATGCCAGCAGTGGGAAGAGGGTGAGAAGCATTTCTCTGAGAGCATAGATATTCTGAAAGCCCTGGGAAATGACCACGAACTTGGTAAGAGTTACTACGAATGTGGACTGGTGCTGAAAGAGAGAGGAGAGGTAGGCCAGGCCCAGGAACACCTCTCCCAAGCCATCGAGATCTTCGAGAGAACAGGGGCTGCCAAGAGGCTCGAAAGGGCCCAAGCGGTCTGCCGGCAGCTTTGACATCCTCCTAAAAGACCGCTCTCCTGATTGATTCTCCGCAATCATCTTCAAAGCGCTATCCCCTCTAGCAAGCAACCTCAGTAGATCACAGTCGCTCCCGTCGGATTGCCAAATCCGCCGCCCTGATGCACGGATTCACAAATCACCCCTCACTTTGACGTTTCTCTGACGCTTCCCTAACAGATAATTGATGCCTATGTGGTATACTGCTGTTGAAAGTTAACAGCAGTTTTTTATTAACTGCGGAAAGGAGAGAAACTATGTCGCTTCAGCAACGAAAGTATGTGTCCTTCTTTATCCGCATTTGGGAGGAGCCGCGGGAGATGGAGGACGAGAATCCAGAATGGCGCGGCAGTGTCGAAAACGTCCAAACGGGGCAGAAGAACTACTTTCAGGGCATGGAGAACCTGGTTGGTTTTATCCGCGAACAGTGTAACGGTTTTGGCGTCTCTTGGAACAAAAGGATTTACATCGCCTGAGAAAGGGGGTAGCGAAAATGAAAAAAGTGTTTTGGTGCATCCTCAGTCTAGCGTTAATCCTCGGCCTCTTGTTAAGTGCCAATCTGGGGAGCTTTGCTTCGTCTAAGAGCGCGGGAATCATCGAGGGAGACCTCTCTGCGGGGATCATCGAGGGAGACCTCTCTGCGGGAATCATCGAAGGTGATCTCTCTGCGGGAATCATCGAAGGTGATCTCTCTGCGGGAATCATCGAGGGTGACTGCTCGGCGATGAGCATTGAGGGCGACTTCTCTGCGGGAATCATCGAGGGCGACTTCTCTGCAGGGATCATCGAGGGCGATTTTCTGGCGCTCGTCGCTTAGGATCGCAGTAACTTACTCGCTTGATATGCCTCGCCGATCTGAACAGCCCTACCAGTGGCCACAACTGGGATCGCTTAGGGCTGATGCTTAGAGAGGACGGGCGTGTTGCGTGAGTAATTACGAAGTTTACTAATCAAAAAACTAACTAAAAGAAATCAAAAAGGAGGCTCGAAAATGAGTAAGAAGAACCGCAAGTCTGTGTTGGGCCTGGCACTGGGAACGTTGGTGCTGGGAGTATTGGTAGGATTATTGACAGTCGGCACTGTGGCAGCCGACCCGACGCCCGGCGTGCATATTCAGATCCCTCGCATTGACGTAGGAGATGTGCTGGGAACGGGCGAGTGGGAGACCTGGATTCAAGCGCAGAACGTGGGAGACGACGATACCGGAGCGATTTTCTTAGGATGGGGAGACTACTCTGGACTTTGCCCCACCAACGATCCGGGCGTTATCGTCCACTACTGCCAGTATATCCGACAAAACTCCATCTGGACCCTCAGAACCCAGATTGCTGACGAAGTCAGGTCAGGCATCATCTACACAGTAGACAAGGATGTGTTCATAGATGCTTGCTACGCCGCCGAGGAGACCGAGGGAGATACCGCAGCCTGGCGATGTTGGCTGGAGGAGTGGGAGTTTGGCACGTGTGACGACGAACCCGGAGGGGGTTGGAATGATGCCGAGGGGGACGCCTTTGGAGAAGATGTGGCCGTTACGGTGACCCGCTATGGTCCCAACGACTACGGCACCTTTATCTCCAGCACCTACACCGGGATCTCCGAGGAGATGGAGGGAGAGGATTCCCCGTACGAGTACTATGCTCCCTACGTGATGAAGGGTTACAATGGACTGGACACGGAGCTGACCATCCAGAACTCAGGCACGTTGTGCACCTCAGTGTGGATCAACTACCTGGAGCAAGGGAGCTGCAACGTCCTCTATAAGCAACACATCGAGCAGTTGGCCCCAGGTGAGGCCATACGGGTGAGAGTGCCATGTGATACAGGTCAGATTCCATGCTTCTGGCTGGGGTCGGCTCACATTGCGGCCGAGGCGCCTCTGGGTATCGTCGTTGACGAAACCAGCTTCGACGAACCCTGTGTCGGCGTGGACCGAGGGACTCTGTTGACCCATCGCGCTCGCCCCCTGAAGGAGAAGCGAGGCGAAGAGTGGATCATGGACACGAAAGTCTACGCAGACCTCATCTTCCGCGAGTGGAGCGGCTGGGATGCCAGCATCCAGGTGCAGAACCTGAGCCGCACCGGGCAGCATACCTTCGTGACCGTGGACTTCATGGACAACAGCGGCGATGAGATTCTGTTCCTCGCTGACTGGGTCTGCCCCACAGGCTCCACCACCTTCTATCTGCCCATCGTCACCAACCTGGGCTACGAATACGTCGGGGCAGCCGAGATCCAATCGCACGACCAGATAGACTACCCTGGTGGGGAGACACCTGCCCAGCCCATCTTCGCTGTGGTAGACCTGAAGAAGCCGGATGATCCCTTGACGCCGGAGATGGACGCGCAAGGCGGCAGCTACAACGCCCATCCGGAATCCCAAAAGGAGTGGGTGACAGAGGTTGCTCTTCCCTTCATGACCAAAGACGCTCAGGATCAGTACACACCGTGGACCTCAATGATTGCCATCCGCAACAACTCTAACTGCAACAAGATCAAGCCGAGGATCGACTTCAGAGACGAGACCGGGACGCTCATGTGCCAGCTCGATAGCCCCTGGCTGCAGCCCAAACACCTGAAGATGATTGATCTCAACAACATCGGCTGCCTGCATGCCGGCTACATCGGCTCAGCCACGGTGGTAGTCACCCAGGTGGAACAACTCTGCGACGTGGATGAGGACGGCGTTGTGGACCAGGAGCCTACCATGCCCTCTGTGATCGTGGTGGAGAAGGGCGTCCTCGGACTCCCCTATGGGGGTGGGGTTAGCGCGCTCGCCGATACCTGGGGCGACGTCACCAACATCTACGAGGGTACCCCGTACAAGTTCGAGTTCTGGCCCTGCACCATCACCATCTCTGGTCAGGTCATCGACGAAGTCACCTCGGATCCCATCGACGGTGCTGATGTCAGTTATGATGGCGTTGGAGATACGACTGACTCCACGGGCTACTTCGAGTTCGACGTTACCTCGAACATGGGTGGAACGGACTTCACCCTGGTTGTGGAGGCAGAGGGCTACGCCACTTGGACGTCGGATATGATGACCCTCTACTGCGACGACGTGGTGATCAACCCCGAGCTGGATCCGACCTGTGAGGACGTCAGCCTGACCGTCTACATCGAGGACAAGGAAACCGGTGATCCCATCGTGCTGGATGATCTCACGGACCTCACGGCCACGACATCTGCCGGTTCGGGCGTCGTCGCCTCCACGGCAGTGGCTGGCGAGTACGAAGTCACCGACATCGAGTGGGATCCGGACAGCCCCGTGATAGTGAGCGTTGCTGTGGAAGGGTATAACGTGTCGATCGACACGGTGTACATCCCCGTCTGCGGCGGAAGCGGCACTCTCACCTTCCAGTTGCACCAGACGCCCATGAGCCGCATCCTGCTATACTACGGCAACGATGGTAACGCGCCCGAGGCTGAGGCGTTGCCCAATGATAGCCAGCACGAGTACTACAACGCCGAGGACATGTTCGAGTACCTGGGCTACCTCGTGGACTACACCGACGTGTGGCCTGGCGATCCGGATCTGGAAGAATACAAGGTCATCTTCCTGCTGGGGCCGGGGAACGATGTCGCAGATGAGGACGCGGCTCAGCAGTTCACGCCGGGCCAGCTCTCTCAGCTCGATCTGTTCCTGCGGAATGGCGGCCGCCTGGTGGTCATGGGCGAGTCAGGCAAGCAAGTTGAGGTGGAGAACCAGGTGCTGGGTGAACTGAATGATGACGATGTCAAGTTCGTCGAGGCGGACGCTGCGCATAATCCCAGCACAGTCAATGGCGCCTTGGCCGACGACCTCAACGGGCCAGACCAACTGCTTGGTGACACGGTGCCGACTACTCCGATAACAGATGTCGCTACACTGGACTTCGACACCGCCATCAGCATCACCGTAGACGTAGCAAACGCGGTGCCAGGTTATATTGCCAGGGTTGACGCTCCTCACCCGCAAGCTGGCGCTACCGTCTGCGCGGCGGATACCCCGGCTGGTGTCACGCGCTTCAACCAGGCCTTTACTCCCTTCGCTGGTGACGTGGTGGTGATCGGCGACAAGGACTGGATGGACGACGCCTCGTTCATGGGTGAGGTAACCCATAACCCTCAAGATCCTACCAAGGCTGACTACGTGTGGCCCGACTGGCCGGCCGACAACGAGAACCTGCTGTTGAACATCATCGGCTTCTAAGCCAGGTCGGGAGGCATTGCCTCTAGCACAAAACCAAATAGCAACGAGGGGTCGGGTATTACCCGACCCCTCGTTTGTGTTACAGAACACTGATGGGCAGGATTCACGGATTTCTCCTCAGTCTAAGTCGTTTGATCCGTTAATCCTGCCAATCCGCCGTTATTCCTCTCCCAAAATGCGCCATAACTCCTCGTGACCAGCTATGGCGGCCACGCTGTCAACGAACTCTCTGAGCGAATCACTCTCTTGCCGTAACCTCTGTAACGCCTCTCCGATGGGATCCACAGAAGTCGGACTGGTGGCGTAGGAGCCATAGAATGCGAAGTAGGCCTGGTTCAGCTTTCTGATGTAATAGCCCTGGGACACCAGGAACTGACGACGCTCCTCCATGTACTCCTCGGCCCCCTCCACATCGCCCTGGGCCAGCATTTCATCCACTGTCAGTCGGATTTGCCTCATCTCGCGGTTGAACTCGGACTCGACTGGCTCTGGCTGAGGTCGCCCCTCGCTCCCCTCGACAGGGGGAGGGGGTGCTACTGTGTAGCCTAGCTCAGGATAGAAGCGGGCGATGACCAGACCGCCGATCTCGTCACCGATGATGGAGGCCACCGTCTCGTTGATGGTTCTCATCTGAGGGCTGTCGTTGTAGTGCCAGCCCAGCGGCCTGAAGAACAGGTAGCCGTGAACCCACTCGTGGGCGGCGGTATTGACGATGAAGCCCAGGGAGGCCGCTTCCATTACCATGGTTGGATAGGCCGACAATCCGCCGACGCCCACGGTTAGCGACGACACATCAAACGCCTCGTCAATCTCCTTCTCGATGGCCTCTCGTATGTCCAGGTCCAGGCCGTGTTCGAGATAGATCCCCTTTTTCACCCATATCTCCTCACGGGGTGAGATCACCAGGTAGATAGGTAATTGCTCAAACTGGAACTTGACCGGAGGCCAGATGATCCTCAGAGTCTCCAGATCCTGAGAGAGCAGAACCTGAGTGATCTGCTCCTCCAGAATAGCCTCCACCAGTTCCTGTTGTTCCACCTGGCGCTGCCGCAACTCCTCCAGTTCCTGGCGCAAGGGCAGCGTGGCTGTGGCGGGATTCTCCTCCACGGTGCTGTAGGTTTGCTGGATGCTCTGCTCCAACTGACCGATCCGCTGGATCAGAGAGACACAATCGAGGACGATGACCTTTTTCTCCTCTGCGCTCAAGCTCCCCGATGGGCTGGTCAACGTCTGATCGAGCTTGCGTGCGACCGCTCCAGCCTCCCACCTGGCAAAGCTGAACTCATAGCCGGCCACCACCGCGCCTACCTCGTAGTCGAAGGTGCGATAGGGGGGGATGACACTGCCTTGCAGGAAGACCAGGAGGAGTAGGATTCCTGAGGCAACCCTTGCTATTTTCTTGGACATTCCCAGTACCTTCCGCTGTTTCTGGTGAAAAACCAGGTTTTTTCTCTGCTCGAATGGACACTTCGTTGCTTTTGGCCCCCCGTGGTGCAGAATAGCCAAGCCCTTAGCCAAAAACCTGGTTTTTAGGTCTCGCGTAGAGAGATGATACAACATGTTGGCCAATTGTCAAGTGAACACCAAACAAAAGAGCCCTCCGAAGATTGAGGGCTCTGTCGCTACCCCACCCGGGGCTGAAGCCATCGGGCTGAGCATACAAATGCCTACGGCCTGTTCAATCTAGCCCCAGCGGGGGCTTTGTAGACTGAGCCAGGGGCTTGAGCGGAGCCCCTGGCGGACTTTGTGAAATGACACTAAAAGCCGGCCCAGGCCAACACAAAATTGGGAACCCAAACGCGGCCCAGGGCCGGCAAGGCGATCCGCACTGCGGTGGACCCCACGAACAGGAAAACGCTGAAGGCGATGAGGACCCAGTCGGCCCGCTTGTACGTTAGCTTCTGGAGCCAGGTACGCTTTCCCACCCCGAAGCAGCGCAGGTCCATGGCGTCTATGATGTCCTCCGCGCCGACGATGGCGTTGATGGTCACCGGCACGATGAGGGGAGCCAGCTTGCGGATCTGGGCGATGAGGCCACCCTCCAGCTTCTCCACTTCGTAGCCCCGTGCCCGTTGCGAGTCCATCGTAATGCTGAAGTCGCGCCCCAGGGTGGGTACGAAGCGGAATGCCAGGTCCATGGCGTAGGCGAACTTGTCGGGCAGGCCCAGGCCGCGAAAGGTCACCCCGTACAGGCTGGGGTCAATGGTGTAGGGCACAGCGATGGCCAGCGCAGTAATGGCATACATGCGCACCATCTGGGTGATAGCGAAGATGGTCTTCTCCACGGAGATCGCGATGGTGAGGGACCATCCGACGATGGGGAGGGAGAGAGGCCCAAGCTGGGTGAGAACGTGCTCCTCCAGGTAGGCCGTTGCCACCCCGCCTCTCCCGGTTAGAAACGTCAGGATGGTCATGAAGACGATGAGGATGCTGATGAGCAGCCAGGATCGCCGAGTATCGCGCCAGGTCAGCCTGGCCAGGAAGTACTGAGCCAGGGCCAGGGCCAGGAATCCCAGGATGACACGCAGGTCCCAGAACTGGATGACGGAGAACAGCATGGCGAGCATGAAGATAATCCGCGCTCTGGGATCAAGCCGCTGGATGATGGTGTCGCGTTCGCGATACTTCCAGGCGATCAGCATCCCTTTCCCTCCACTATCTTAGCAGAGGCGGCTCCCACGCCGCCGGAACGCGGGCGGCGGAAACCCTCGCTCAGGAGCGCGCTCTGCTTAAGAATCGGATCTGCTGACTCAGCGGCCGGCCCGCGCCGTCACGGCACGATAGGCCGCCAACAGAATGGGCGTCAGGATCATGGCGTTGAGGATGTTGGAGCCAGCAGCCGGGGCAAACTCTCCCACCATGGCCACGACGAAGGAGTAGCCGTTGATCCAGATGTCGGCGATGGCGGCGAAGCCGATGCCGAGGATGATGCCCAGCGTGCCCCAGATGTTCACCGCAGCCAGTTCCACCCCTGCCCGCTCCAGCAAGAAGCGTCCAGCGATGACCACCGCGCCCCCGATCAGGAACAACCAGGCCCACAGGCCGAAGTCCGTCTCCTCCTTCGTCGAGGAATCGATTAACACGGGGTTGATCAGGATGATGGCCGCAGCGATGATCACCAGCACGCCCACGGCGATGGTCAGGGCGTTGAGGCCACGCTTCTTGCTGGCGAAGAGCAGGATCAGGCCCGGTATGAAGCCCATGAAGCCATTGGCGAGGTCCCACGCCGGGAAGACTCCCCAGCCCGTCAGGAAGTCACCGATGATGTTGCCCACCGCGCCGGTGAAGAAGCCCACCACCGGCCCGAAGACGAAGCCGAAGAAAATGGGCAGGCACACCGTCGGGCGCAGGCTGACCAGGCTGACCGAGGGCAGGGCGAGAGTGTTAGCCCACCAGGTGAGCACGCCGAAGAGCGCTGCGCCGATGGCCATGTACACTACCTCGCGGGTACCCACCTCCCAGGCTGCGTTCTCGGCTGTGGCAAAGTAGATGGCGTAGATGATCACCACGGCGATGAGGGTGAAGACGATCCAGGCCAGGCCAGACAGTCGCCCCCCTTCGGGGCTGGTGAGCAGGCTGGCGATCACCATCAGCGCGATGAACACGACCAGGACGATGAGCCACGTTAATGCTTTGTTTTTCATTATCTTCCTCCTTTGCTTTATTTTGACCCCGCGTCCCTCCCCCGGCGCGGGGCAATACCCAATCTGGTGTTGGGCGAAGGTCTCCGACCGAGCCCTTTTCGCCTCGGTCGGGAGACCTTCGGCGATCATAGGGGAGTGCGGACGCAAGTCCGCCTTTACGAGGCAGGCTTGCGCCAGCACTCCCAAATCCTCAAGCAACAGATGTTCCAATGTGCGCCAACAACTCAGCCCGCATGAAGCGCCCTGTCTGGGGCAGCCGCTCCAGATTGGCCGCCAGTAGCGAAGTGGGGATAATGTGGCAACGCTCCAACAGGTCGTACTGGGCCAGCACCTCCTGAGGCGGCCCATCGGCAGCGACGCGCCCCTCGTAGACCAGCACCACGCGGTTGGCGTAGCAGACCGCCAAATCCAGGTCGTGGGTGATGAACAGGATGGCCTCGAAGTTCGGCAACTGCAAGATGGACTCCATGAAAGCCATGTAGTTCTTGTAATCCTGGCCAGCGGTGGGCTCGTCCATCACCAGGATCTTGGATCGCATGGACATGATGGCCGCGATGCTGACCCGCTTCTGCTGGCCGAAGCTGAGGGCCAGGGGCGGGTACTCCTCCAGCCCGCTGAGGTTGAGGATGCGCACCGCCTCGGCCACGCTCTCACTAATGGTGACCTGGTCGTAGCCCAGGTTCTCAGGGCCGAAGGCCAACTCCTTCTGCACCGTGGGGGCGAAGAGCATGTGGCTGGGGCTCTGGAAGACGTAGCCCAGGGTCTTGGCGATCTCGGCCACGCTCAGTTCGTGGGTGTCCACTCCCTCGACCAGCACTCGGCCCGCCGTGGGCTTGAGCAGGCCAATGGCGTGTTTGACCAAAGTGGTCTTGCCCGCCCCATTGGGTCCCAGGACGGCGATGACGTCGCCACGGTTGACGGTCAGGTTGACGTCGTGGAGCACCAGCGGTCCCTCATCGTAGGCAAAGCTTACATCCTGAAATTCCACCAGAGGCTCGCTCACCTCCTCCGCCTGGGTCAGAAGGGGGGGCACGTAGGCGGGTGGCGGATCGTGGCGGGCCTTGACAATGATCATCGGCGCGGGCAGCTTGACCTCGTGATAGTCTACTGCCCGTTCCAGGCTGGCCGTGGGCCCGAGATAATGCACTTGACCATCCACCAGAAAGAGAGCCTTCTCTGGCCCGATCTTCAGGATGTCCTCGACCCGGTGCTCGACGATGAGGATGGCACGGCCCTCGTCGGCCAGACGGCGGATGAGGTGCAGGGCCTCTTGCGCGCTGGCAGGGTCGAGGCTGGCTAGAGGCTCATCCAGAAGGAGGATGGAGGGGTGCATGGCCAGGATGCCGGCCAGGGCTACTTTCTGCTTCTCGCCGCCGGAGAGGTAGAAGGTCTCTCGTCGCCGCAGGTGGTTGATGTCCAGGTAGTCGAGGGTTTCGTCAACCCTGGCAGTGATCTCCGCCGGCGGCAGGCCCAGGTTCTCCGGCCCAAAGGCTACCTCGTTGACCACCCGGCTG
>CAZQDO010000049.1:0-3646 GCA_964592085.1 uncultured Anaerolineae bacterium
GAAAGCTAAAAACGACCAGTGAAAGTGTCAACTATGTGTTGAGACTCGGCTCTTAGGCTAAGAGAACAGGGCTGAGACCATCAGGGTTGATTCGGCTTTGCACCTTTCTTGCTCAATGCGGTCAGGCCGCTGATGGTGCCCAGGTCGTGGGCTTCATCGTAGGGCACGACGACCAGAGACCCTCGCTCTTTCACTCCCTCCATGATCATGTTCAGGGATCGCAGACGGAAGGCCAGGGGCTGGCCATCGTAGGCCTTAGCTGCCTCGAGGAAGCTCTGAGCAATTTGCTGCTCCGCCTGGCCCAGGATGATGCGCGCCTGCCGCTCCCTTTCCGCCTGCGCCTGGCGAGACATAGCATTTTCTAGCGCCTCAGGGATGACGATGTCCCGGATCTCCACAGACTCAACAGTGATGCCCCAGGGTGTTGTGCGGTGATCAATGATCTGCTGCAACTCGGCGTCTATCTTCTCTCGCCCCACCAGAATATCGGCCAGGTCCATCTTACCGATGATGTCCCGTAGCGCGGTCTGTGCCGCCCACGATATGGCCATCCGGTAGTTCTTAACCTCCAGTGCTGCCTTGGTGGCATCCCAGGCCACCCAGAAGAGCACGGCGTCCACATTGACCGGCACAGTATCTCTGGTCAGGGTCTTCTCCGCGCCAAAGGGGGTGACCATGACCCGGCTATCAACCCACGCGGCAATGCGGTCTACCAGGGGGATGATCCAGAAATAGCCGGGCCCCACCACCCGACGGAATCTACCCATGCGGAGAAGCACTGCCCGCTCCCATTGCTGAGCGATCTTGAAGCCAAAGAGCAAATACAGGGCGACGAAATACAGCGGGGTGCTCCAACGCCAGTCCCCAGCTATCCGGCCAAGACCGAAGCCAACAGCCGCAACGGTCACGGCCATCACCGATGAGATAGCATTGAAGGCCCTAAATTGGAATTCGGCACCTTCGAATAACCGTCCGCGCCACAATTCGTCTTCCATGTCAAGCTACTCCTTCTTTATCTACTCAACAAGCTGCTGCGTTGTCCTTTGCCATTGCTTGATTTGGTCAGCCAGTGCCTGCTTCACCTCACTCGCCTCGTAACCCAAACTCAATGCTTCAGCAAACATATTATCCACAAGAGCCTGCAACTTTCGTGCCCTCATGTCTTCAAGCTCCAGCTCGTTATGTCGGTCGGCTATGAAGGTGCCACGGCCGCGCTGGATGGTCAGAAACCCCTCCCGTTCAAGCTCAGCGTAGGCGTGAGCGACAGTGTGCAGATTGATGGTCAGATTGACGGCCAACTCACGGATGGTGGGCAACTGCTGGCCCGGCTGTAGCACGCCGGTGGCGATCAGGTGCTTAATTTGGTTCATGATTTGGACATATATAGCTATGCCGCTCTTCTGGTCAACCTGGAAGGAGATATCCACAACCCCCCCGTTCAATCAGCCCGCCATGCCCATGCCAGTGTGCTATAACTCTATACCATTCTCTCGCTTTTGTCAAGCATGGGGTTGAATGAAGAGGGGTTGTGGGGATTTATGGAACCGAATGGCAGATCAGGCACTGCTCCTTGACGCGGCCCTCATGGTCGGCCGGCGCTGGCTTGATCTGCCCAGCCGGGTCGTGACACAGCAGGCAGTCATTCTGTCCCTCCAGAGGGTGTGGAATCTGCGGAGATTGAGCCACCAGAGAGGCCGCCGACTCGATCCACCCTTCCGGGGTATGGCAGGTGTCGCAAGATTGCTCAAAGTGATTCTCCGTCGGCTGATGGCAGTTCGCGCAGATGTATTCGGGCGCCTGCTGGCCCTCGACGTGACATGTCTCGCACGTGACGCCCTGGTGGGCGCCGATCAGCGGTACCGGATGCGTTTCTGTCGGGTGGGCAGGGCCTTCCGCGACGGGTGTTTGCGCGGGCAACGTGGCTGTCCCTTCCCACGAGCGCATAAATGCCGCCAGAGCCAGCACCCCTCTCCATGATAAGGGGCCGCCGTAATCCTCGACAAAGCCAGGTGTTTCGCCGTGAGGGTTGATGCCGATGTCCGTCAGAACGTCAGCGTCGTCGTGAGTGCTCAAGTACGCCTCTGAGTTGATGATGGCTCCTTCCTCGCCCACCGGCGTAGTGCCGTCCTCGCCGTGGCAGGTCGCGCATTGCTGGGCAAAGAGTGTTGCACCGGCCTCTTGCTGATCGAGGGGTTGACTGGTGAACGCAGCATGTCCTGCATCGGCAACCGTGCGCTGATGGCATGCCGCGCAGGTCTCTGTGCCAGCAGACGTAGAGGCTGCCTCTGGAGTAGCATGGGGGGTTGGAGTGGGAGCAGGTTTCGTTGCGGTTGGGATGGCAGTAGGCTCCCTTACGGTTGGCGTGGGAGTAGGTTCCTCCTCGACAGGAGGGGGAAGGTGGCATAGCTCACACTGGTCGTTCGTGCGGTCCAGGTGACTCCTGGCCAATATCGTGCCTATCCCCACGCTATGGCACGCGAGACAATCCTCTCGACCGGCTACCGTGTGGGGCATATCGTCGGCGAACGCGCCGCTGGCTTCGTGGCAGATGGCACAGTCTTCGTTGCGGCGCCCCATGTGGTCTCGTGACAGGCGCGGCGCATCGGCCACGCCCGCCTCGTGGCAACTGAGGCAGTCATCCCCCTCTATTACACCGTGCGGTACGGGGGGCTGAGCCAGGGTTGGCCCTACGGTAAGCAGCAGGACCGCCAGGATCAGCACAGTGATCACTAGCCAGTAGTGACGAGATATCCAACATCTCATTCTTGCTTGGTTCCTTCCGTAATCTGATTCAAGGCGTGGCTGCGTCATGGTGGGAACGCTCCAGCCATACTCCCAGGTTGATGATCAATGGCTACTTTGAGTCACTCCCCTGCCGTAGCCCTTCGCCCAGGAAGGAGACAATGTCCACCGGCAAGGGGATAATGGTGCTATTTCGTTCACCGGCCATCTCGACCAGTGCCTGCAAGTAACGCAGTTGTATGGCCGGCGGCGCGGCGCCGATGGTCCTGGCCGCGTTGGACAAGGCTTGCGCGGCCGCTTCCTCACCCTCGGCGTGGATGATCTTGGCTCGCTTTTCTCGCTCGGCCTCAGCCTGGCGGGCCATAGCTCGCTGCATTCCCTCTGGCAACAGAACGTCCCGCACCTCGACCAGCGTGACCATCACACCCCACGGCTCTTCAGTGTGATCGTCAATGATGTCCCGCAGGCGCTCGTTGATGCGATCACGATGGGCCAGGAGTTCATCAAGGTCGGACTGGCCCAGCACACTCCGCAGAGTGGTCAGGGCCAACTGCTCGGTGGCCAGGGCATATTCCTCAACCTGGATGATGGCTCGTTCCGGGTCAAAGATGTTGAAGTACACCACCGCGTCCACGTGGACAGTCACGTTGTCCCGGGTGATGATCTCCTGAGGTGTCAGAATCACCGTTCTGGTTCGCAGGTCAACCTTGACCAGCCTGTCAATCCAGGGCAAGATCAGGTTGATGCCCGGCTTGCGGATGCCTATGAACCTACCGAAGCGGAACAGTACACCGCGCTCGTACTGGTAGACGATCTTGACGGCAGGGACGATGATCAGACCCACCAAGATCGCGACAGGGAAAATGATTGGCAGTAGACTTACTAGTTGATCCATTTGCTTTTT
>CAZQDO010000049.1:3746-19099 GCA_964592085.1 uncultured Anaerolineae bacterium
GTTTATGGGTTTCCCGCTCCTCGCGAATCTCCCAGACGGGTACGATGGGAAACAGTTTGATGAACATCAAGTAGAGCAGCGCAATGGCCGCTGCACTGGCAGCCATGATCGCCCACTCAGCGCTGGTGGCCTGGTATTTGCCTATGGTGAAGGGCAGGTCAAGTGGCAGGCGAGGATGGGTGAGGGTGGGAACGATGATCAGGAACCGCTCCAGCCACATGCCAATGAGGATCAACACGCTGGCAAAGACCGTGCCCACAATGGTGCGCGTGCGACGGAAGCTCAACACCAGCACAGGAACGACCAGGCACAACACGACCTGAATCCAGAAATACGGCGCGAACTCGCCGAAGAACTTAGCATGAAACACCTCCAAATGAGACGGCTCCTGGCCGTAGTAGGTGGTGATATACTCTGAGAAAGTGAAGTACAGCCAGATGGACGTCATGCCCAGGATCATCAGCCCCATGTAGTTAAAGTGCTTGGGCTCAAGGTAGCGCTCCAGGTGGAGGAACCGCCGCAGAAGCGCCATGACGATGACCAACCCGGCCATGCCGCTGTAGACGGCCCCCATGACAAAGTAGGGTCCCATGAGCGTGCTGTGCCACATCGGCTGGGTGGTCAGAGCGAACAGGTAGGAGAGAACGGTATGCACCATCACGGCGATAGGAACCATAGCAAAGGCCATGATGTCTATGATCCTGTCCAGCCGCTTCTTCTGCTGTGGGGTACCCGTCCAGCCCAGCGACAGGGGACCGTATAGCCATCGGCGGCGGGGGAACCGCTCTTTCAACTCGGCGATGTCGGGTATCAGCGGCAGGTAGAGGTAGAGGACGCTGCAGGCCATGTACAAGCTAACGGCGTAGAAGTCCCACACAATGGGTGACTGCCATCGCCCGTGCAGGATCAGATTCAGCACCCGGTCGGGCCGCCCCATATCCAGGACGATGTTCAGCGCCCCGATGGAGAGGGCACAAGCAGTCATCACCTCGGCGGCGCGGGTGATCGGCGTCCGCCATCGGATACCAAAGATGCGCAGGATAGCAGACGTGAGTGTGCCGCCGTAGCTGATGGCGATGAAAAAGATGGTGTTGATGATGTACATTCCCCAATAGACCGGGTAGTTCAGGCCGGTGACGCCCAACCCTTTGGTAAGCTGGCGGTAGTAGGCCGACACCCCAAAGATGATGACGTACACCAGGGTGGCCACGATAGCCCAGAACTTCCATCCGGTGCGCTGGAGTGGCTCGAACAAGATAGCGTCCTCGTCCACCGGTCTTGCCAGAGTGCGTCTCTCCTGAATGTTATAACCCTCGAATGACATATACCATCTCTTTCTTTTCCGTTAGCTTGCCGCTTTCAAGTAAAACACCTTAGGGGAAGTGCCCAGTTCCTCTAACAGGGTGAAGGCCCGGGAGCTGTGGGCCAGGCGTGAGACCGTGCTTTCCGGGTCGTCCAGGTCGCCGAAATAGCGGGCAGATGCCGGACAGACCTCGTTGCAGGCCGGCAGGTTGACCAATTCGGCGTTCACCAGCTCACGCCCCTCCTCAGCCGCCTTGCGCTTGGCCTTCTCCAGGCGATGAATGCAGAAGGTGCACTTCTCCACCACTCCACGAGGTCGAACGGGCACGTCTGGGTTAAGGGCCGCTCGCATTTCCGCTGGGTAGTCAGGGGCGTACCAGTTGAAGTGGCGCGCCGCATACGGGCAGGTTGAAGCGCAGAAGCGGCAGCCGACACAGCGGTCGTAGTTCATTCGCACCACGCCCTCTTCGTCCTTGTAGGTGGCTCCCACCGGACAGACGTTCACGCAAGGCGGTTTGTCGCAGTGCTGGCAGGGTCGGGGCATGAACGTGATGTGAACATTGGGGTATTCTCCTTCCACGAAGCGCAATACCTTGTGCCACCATTTGACACGGCTCAGATCCGCTTCCTCCGGCCCGGCGAAGGGTATGTTGTTCTCCATCCGGCAAGCCACACTACATGCCTGACAGCCGGTACACTTGTCGAGGTCAATGACCATGCCCCATCTCGGCATACGTAACCTATCCTTCCACTTTGTATATCTTAACCCGTACGCCCTGCCGGGCGACCAGCCCGCTCAGCTCGTCCACGTAGCTGCTACTAACCAGGATTTCCGGGTTGGCGCCAATTCCCTTTGTCCACTGGCCGCCCGCAGTGTGGCCCAGTCCCGTGGGTATGCACACCGTCTCAGGCGGTATACCTGGGTAGAGCCTCGCCGGGAGCCGGACCTTACTGACCAACGACTCGACCCACACCTCGTCCCATTCCTCAATGCCCAGTTCGTGAGCTGTCTCCGGATTGATTTCCACCCAGTTTCCCCATATCTGCTTGACGTGTAGGCCGTAGAGTTCGTGCAAGTGGGGCAGGTTGGCTCCTCCTGGGCCGCTTGGCTGGGTCATCAGGGTATAAAGCTGCAAATGGAAAGGATACTCGTCTTCCTCGCCCACGTAGCGCGGAGCCCTGTAGTAGGGTGGCGACAACGAGAGCTGCTCTTGGAACACCTGGGGTGTGAACTCGAACTTTCCGGAAGGCGTGGCCAACACCGTCTCCCATTCCTCCGGGTTCCTCCCATTTCCCCCCGCGAAGTGGTAGGGTGTGCTGAACCACGTGCCGCGCTCCTCCAACTCCTGCCAAAAATCATCCATTGTGTCGGCCCGAATCGTGCCATGTCCTGCCGCCACCAGGTCTTCGATGCGGAAGCGCAACAACTCGCGGTGGTCGTTCCAGGGGAAGTTCGCCTTGGGCGCCCCTCCAACCTGGTGAGCAAGCTGGATGAGCACGTCGCCGAAGGCTCGCGTATCGTAGAGCGGCGCCACGACGGGCTGCCCAAACGCCAACGCCGGGTAGCCCAGCGAAGGCATCAGCGGCGCGGCGATCCACCGCTCCAGGAAAGTGTGGTCAGGGAGGACGTAATCGGCGTAGGCCGATGTTTCTTCAACAAAGGAATCAAAGCTGACGATAAGAGGCACTCGCTCCAGGGCCTCCCGCCACCCCTCCGGATCAGGTAATTCGTGGATGGGGTTGGCACGATAGAGCAGGAGCGCTTCCAGCGGATAGGGGTCTCCGGTCAGAATCGCCTTTGGCAGGTGGTGGACTGCCGAGCGCGCCAGGAGATAGCGCTCCGGCCCATCAATACGAGGTTGAGCCAGTCCCTCGGTCGCTACGTCGTCCATGTATACGTCGGGCCAGGGCGTGAGGGGTACTGAACGCTGCATCATCACGCCACCTGGCACGTCTATGGAGCCGACCAGCGCGTTCAGCGAGTGGATAGCTAGTTGGCTGGCGAGGCCGTTGGTCTGCTGCCCCACTGCGTCGCCGCCTATGGCCAGGGCTGGCGACGTGTCGGCGAACTCACGGGCCAGCCGTGTTATCGTCCTTTCACTGACGCCAGTGAGCTGCGAGACTCGCTCTGGAGTATAGTCTTGCAACACGGCCTGGCTCCACTCCTCAAATCCGTGGCAGTGCTGGGAAACGAAGGTTTTGTCGTAGAGGTGCTCGAAAATGATCACCCAGGCCAGGCCAAGAGCCAACAAACCCTCGGTGCCCGGCTTGATGGGCACCCACTCATCGGCTTTGGTGCCCGTCACCGACAGGCGCGGTTCGATTTGCACCATATACGTTCGGTCGCCGGGCCGTCCACGGCGCATGAAGCTGTAGGCACCCAGCAGGCGCACCGTGGGTTGGGCCGATTCCAGGAGCGCATAGTTGAAGCTCAAAAGGTGGCGCGTGAGCTCCAGATTGTAGCCAGGTTGGGCATCCCAACCCTGGGTCAGCAAGACGGCTTTACTCAGCGCGTCGGAGTGAACGTCTATGGCGTTGGGGGTGCCCATCGCCTGGCAAAAGCGGGTGATGCTCTCCCCCAGCAGGCCCAGCGGCCGGTCGTAGAGAAACGCGATACGCTCTGGGGTGCCTGCCATGCGCACCCCCAGCAGCCCGGAGCTCACAGCGCCGATAGCTTCGTCCCACGAAATGGCCTGCCAGCGGCCCTCTCCCCGTTCCCCCACTCGCTTGAGCGGTGTCTTCACCCGGTCAGGATTGTACAACAGGTGCAGACCGACCTGGCCCTTAGGGCAGGTTCGGCCCTGGTTACTGGGGTTTTGGTGGTTGCCCTTGATCTTGACCGCCACGTCTCCCACCACTCGTACCCGAAGGCCACACTCGGCCGGGCAAAGTTGGCAAACACTGGGCACCCATCTCTCTGCGCCAGGAGGGGTTTCCTGGTCAATGATGTTCAGTGCGGCCAAGATGGAGCCAGTTGACTGGTATAGGGCCGCTGCAGCAGCACTTACTCCGGCCAGTTTTAGAAAGGTTCGTCGGCTGATTTCCTTCATAAAGTGATCAAGTCCATTCTTCTCTGGTATCCTACTGTTCGGGTGCCCCGTTGGCGATCCATTCGATCAAGAGGCTTAGCTCGTCCTCACTCAACTGGGCGTAATGCTCTCCCCGCTGCACCTCAACGATGCGGCTCCCGTCCGGGTCGCCGGACACGATCACTGGGCCGGAGGCAGAGCCAGCCACCAGTGACTCATAATCCGTAACTGTCAGGCCAGCAGAGCCCCCATGGCAAATACTGCACCGCTCGGTCAGAAGCGGGCCGATGGTGCCGCTGTAGGTAGGGCCTTCCACAGCGGGCACTTCCGAAGGTGGAGCCAGTGGTCCCCACGAGCGCACAAAGGCCGCTATATCCAAGATTTCCTCCCAGGAGAGTGGGCCATCGTAGTCCTGGGCAAAGGCGGCCATCTGGCCATGCGACCCGGCGCCGATGTCTTGTAGGATGGCCGCATCGTCATGGGTGCTCCAATAGGCCTCTGCACTGATGATTGTACCCTCATCGCCTACCGGCGTGGAGCCGTCCTCGCCGTGGCAGCCTGCGCACACCTGAGCGAAGAGCGCCGCGCCCGCCTCGGCGTCGCCCACAGGCTGGCCGGTGAAGAGGGCGTGTTCCTCGTCGGTGAAGATGAGCTGGTGGCAGGACACGCAGGCGTTCTCGCCGATGGCTATGTGAGGCGTCTCTGGCGTCGGAGTAGGCTCTGGCTCAGGGGTAGGTTCCACTGGCACAGGAGTAGGTTCTTCTTCCACCGCAACCGCAGACGGCAAGTGACACATATCGCACTCGTCGTTGGTGTAGTCCACGTGGTTGCCCGTTAGCTTGGGCGTGGTGCCCACCCCCTCGCTATGGCACGACAAGCAATCCTCTCGACCGACCAGTGGATGCGGAATCTCGCCCGCCGGCGCGCCGCTGATCTCGTGGCAGCGCGCACAGTCCTGGTTATTGCGTCCCAGGTGATCCCAGGCTACGCGGGGTGCGCCGGCCACGCCCGCCTGGTGACAACCCAGACAGTCCTCCCCCTCCATCACTGCGTGTGGGACGGGCGGCTGAGCGGCGATGGTCCCCACGATAGCCAGTAGTGCTACCAGGACCAACATCCCAGCCAGGAGCCAACGATGAAGGGATATCCAGTTCTTCATTCCTGTCAGTCTCCTTCCGCAGAAGGTCTGCCTAGTCTTCGTCGGACTTTCCACCCAGCATCGGGGCCAGCGAAGAGAGGATGTCCAGGGGGACAGGGATGATGGTGCTCGTCCGCTCGCCCGCCATCTCCACCAGTGTCTGCAAGTAGCGCAGTTGCAGGCTCACCGGCTGGCTGGCGATCATGTTCCCAGCCTGCACCAGTTTCTCGGCCGCGGCAAACTCTCCTTCGGCGTGGATGATCTTGCCTCGCTTCTCCCGTTCAGCCTCGGCCTGGCGAGCCATGGCCCGCTGCAGCCCTTCCGGCAGGAGCACATCCTTGACCTCGACAGTTACCACCAACACGCCCCACGGCTCCTCGGTGTGCTCGTCAATGATGTCCCGCAACCGCTCATTGACCCGGTCGCGATGGGCCAGCAGCTCGTCCAGCTCCGACTGACCCAGGACGCTCCGCAGTGTGGTCAACGCGATCTGCGTGGTCGCCTTGGCGTAGTTCATGACCTCGACAACGGCCTTCACAGCGTCAATCACTTTGAAGTAGACCACCGCGTCCACGTGCACGGTCACGTTGTCGCGAGTGATCACCTCCTGAGGTTCAAGGACTAGCGTTTCGACCCGCATGTCCACCTTGGCCATGCGGTCAATCCAGGGCAGGATGAAGTTGATCCCCGGCTCGCGGATGCCGATCAGCCGGCCAAAGCGCAGCACGACCCCCTTCTCCCACTGCTGGACGATTTTGACCGCTGGCCAGACGACGAGCACCAGAAAAGCGATTGCCCCTGCCACAGCGGCTCCTATAATCCCTAAGTTGTTCATAATTCTTGCCTCCTCACGATTCAATAAATGGCTCTACTTGAATGGCCAGCCCATCCGCTCCCACGGTGGCGCCTCTTCTCGCCCGCCTTGCAGAATCCAACGGGTCAGACCGACGTAGATCGCGGCCGCGCTCAGCAGCACTGTCGCGGCAATGATTCCGCCCATTCCAGGTGTGGTGAAAATCCACGAAATGTTCATCCTCTTCCTCGACTTTAGGGTCTGCTCTTGAGGCCCGTCCTCGGGCCGATCTCCGCACCCGGTGACGGGTGCTCTGAGCGGTTTTCTAATACTCTTTTTAGGGGCGAAAGTACCCCCCCGTGATGTAGTGTTCGAGCTGTTCGATCATGAACTCCTGGTGGGAGATGATGGATTTGACCACATCCCCAATCGAGATCACGCCGATCAATTGCTCGTCCTCAATGACGGGCAGGTGTCGCACCCGCTTGTCGGTCATCAGCGCCATGCACTCCTCGACGGTCTGATCGGGACGCACCCACAGCACTTTCTCGGTCATGATCTCCTGAACAGATATGTCCTCAGGACATCCTCCCTTGAAATCCACTTTCCTGGCATAATCTCGCTCCGATAGGATACCGACCAGGGTGCCCGTATCCATCACTAACACAGCTCCAACGTTCTTCTCGCCCATCAGCTTGAGGGCGTCGTATACCGAATCGTCCGGCGCCACGGACCAGATGTCATACCCTTTGCCCTTCAAAAGATCCTTGACGGTCTTCATAGCTCCACTCCTTCTACCAGGTGCAACGCACTTTGGAAGTGCGTTGCACCTTAATGCAAGTACGCCTCCACTTCCTCCGATCGCTCCCAGATGGGGATGATGGGGAAGAAACGGGTGAATAGAGCATAAAACAGCAACACTCCAGCGAAGCAGGCAGCAGTGATGGCCCATTCAATCAAGCTGGGAGTGTAGGAACCCATCGCCAGCCCGCTCAGCAGCCGGGGCCGCGTCAAGGTCGGCACGATAACGATGTACCGCTCCAGCCACATCCCGACGTTGATGATCAGTCCCGCTGCCACCATCCAGCCGATGCTTCGCTTTCCCCTGGTCATGAAAATCGTCAGAGGCACAGCAAAGCAGAGTGTGAACATGATCCAAAAGGGGATGGCAAAGGCCCCGGTGAATTTTTGCCAGAAGACCAGCATCTCCTCTACCTCCTGGCCGTAGAAGGTGGTCAGGTACTCCGTCACCATGAAGTAAAGCCAGACCAGGGTGAGGCTGATGAGCAGCTTGCGCATGTAGTCGAAGTGCTTGAGGGTCAGCACCTCTTCCAGGTGAAAGGCGCGCCGCAGCACGGCCATGGCCACGACGACGGCACCGGAGCCGGAGAAGACAGCCCCTATGAGAAAGAAGGGACCCAGGATGGCGGTGTGCCAGCCCGGCTGGAGGGTCATGCCGAAGACCCAGGCGACCACGGTGTGGACGATGACGACCAGCATGGCCATAAAGACCGTCATCCCGCCCAGCACCCTCTCCAGACGACGGTACTGCTCAGGGCGGTCTTTCCAGCCCAAGGCCAAAATACGGTACATCTGGTGCTGCCAACGCGGCACGTCCGTCAACTTGTCCCGACAGCGGGCGACGTCGGGCAGGAGAGACAAGTAGAAGAACACGACGCTGGAAAAAAGGTACAGGCTCACGCAAGTCACGTCCCATAACAGGGGAGATTGGAATCGTCCGCGGACGAAGATGTTGAGCCCACGGTCAATACGGCCCAGGTCCATCAGGATGCTGCCGGCGCCGAAGGGAATGCTGAAGACGGTGATGGCCTCGGCAGCGCGGGCCAGCGGCTTGCGCCATCCGGCCCCCACCAGCCGCAGGATGGCGGAGATGAAGGTGCCGGAGTGGGCCAGGCCAATGAAGAAGACAAAGTTGACGATGTAGACGCCCCAGTAGACGGGACGGTTCATCCCGGTCACGCCCAGGCCGTTGACAAACTGGTAGACGTAGGCCGTGCCCCCCACCACGACGATGGCCAGCAACAGGCCCACGAAGACGGCGAACCCACGGCTCGTGCGAGTTAGGGGAGCTAGAATTTGGGCCTCTTCACCTTGTTGCATCATTCGCTACTCGCTCTTCAAATAGTAGACACTGGGCTCGGTGCCCAATTCCTCGAATAGTACGTAGGCGCGTCGGCTGCGGGATAGCCGTGAGACGGTACTCTCCGGGTCCTCCAGATCGCCGAAGTAGCGGGCGGAGGCGGGGCAAGCTTGGTTGCAGGCCGGCAGAAGCACGACCTCGGCGTCAGTCAATTCTCGTCCCTCTTCTTCCGCCTGGGCTTCCGCCGCTCGCAACCGATGGACACAGAAGGTGCACTTTTCCACTACTCCCTTGGGGCGCAGCGGCACATCCGGGTTCAGCGCTCGGTCCAGCGGCGCAGGGAACTGCGGGGCGTACCAGTTGAAGTAGCGCACCCCATAGGGACAGGCGGTGGTACACATGCGGCAACCGATGCAGATGTCGTAGTCCATCGCCACCAGGCCATCCTCTGTCCGAAAGGTCGCGCCCACCGGACAGACCTTGACGCACGGCGGCTTCTCGCAGTGCATGCAGGGGCGCGGAACGAACTGCATCTCCAGGAAAGGGTAGTGACCGTGCACTTCTCGTTCAAGCACCTCTTGCCAAAACATTGGCCGCCCCATCGCTGCCTGCTCAGGCCCGGCGAAGGGAACGTTGTTCTCGGCACGGCAGGCGGCTGAACAGGACTGGCAGGCGGTGCATTTATCCAGGTCAATCACCATCCCCCAATGGGGCATCTCTCACTCCTTGCGCTAAGTAGGGCAAATTGCCAATTTGCCCTATATTCAAGCCTTGTAGACTCGGACCCGCGTGCCACACCAGGCAGCGGTGCCGGTCAGGGGGTCGGTCTGGGGGACGACGATTTCGGCCACGTTCCCCCCGTCCACCTGGCTGGCCCAGCGTCCGCCTGCCGTGTGCCCTCCCCCCAGGGGGATGTTGACCGCGTCGGGCATGGCCCCCTCGTAGAGACGGGCCTTGAGCCGGATGCGCTCCTGGGGCGATTCGACCCACACCTGGTCTCCATCACGAATGCCCAGTCGGCGAGCCGTCTCCGGATGGATCTCCACCCAGCTCTGCCACATCTCTTTGAGGTGCAGACCGTACATCTCCCACAGGAGTGGGGCGTTGGGAGCCCGGCAGCCAGCGTCGGCGATCACCTGGTAGGGAATCAGGTGGAGGGGATAGTCTGTCGCGTCACCCGCGTAGCGCGGCGGCTCGTAGTGGGGCAACGACAGCACGTCTCCTTCGCCCTCCAGCTCCAGAAAGCCAACATTCGCTGCTCCGATCCGGTCAAAAGCCTCTTCCAGCCGATTCAGGCGGAACTGGAAGCGGCCCGACGGTGTAGCCAGCACTTCTTCCCATTGGCCGAAGGTGTAGGGAGCGCCGGCCCAGACCCCTCGCTTCACAAGCTCAGTCCAGAACTGGTCGAAGGTGTCTGCCCGGATGGAGCCCCCCACCTCGAAGAGCCCCTGCGTCCGGAAGCGGAGCAATTGCTCGTAGTCCGACCAGGGTAAGAGGTCGGCCAGGCTGTCGTCAATGGCGCGAGCCAGGGCCAGCAACACGTCGCCGGTGTATTGGGTGTCGTAGAGCGGCTCGACGGCAGGCTGCCCCACTCCAATGGTCGGCATACCCAGCCCGCCCGGCGGCGTCCCATCTACCCATCGCTCCAGGAAGGTGTGGTTGGGTAGCACCAGGTCGGCATAGCGCGTGCTCTCATCCATGAAGGGAGAGAAGCTGACGATCAGAGGGATGTGCTGAAAGGCAGCGTGCCAGCGGCCCGCTCCGGCCCCCTCAAAGAGAGGGTTGGTCTCGTAGAAGAACAAAGCCTGGGGAGCGTAAGGCGTGCCAAGCACAATGCGCTCCGGCAAGGTATGGAGGGCGTTTACGGCCAGCGGATAGGGCGCGGTGCCGGCTCCGTCCAGCCGGGGCTGGGAGGATGCGTCCGGCAGGTCTGGCTGCCAGGGGGTGAAGGGAGGCTGTCGAGGCCGCAGGATGCCGCCCGGCACATCCACGCTGCCCACCAGGGCGTTGAGGGCGTGGATGGCGAGGTGGTCGAAGAGGGCGTTGGTTCCCTCTCCCAGCCCGCGTCCAGCGACGGCCACGGCGGGCCGACTCCCGGCAAACTCCCGCGCCAGCCGCTTGATGGTCTCGGCAGGCACCCCGGTCAGCCCTGTCACCGTGTCCGGTGGGTACTGCTCTAGCACCAGTGCGGCGAAATCTTCGAAGCCCTCGGTGTGGTCGGCCACGAAGTCGTGGTCGTAGAGTCGCTCGCGGATGATGGTGTGGGCCATTCCCAGGGCCAGCGCCCCCTGGCGACCCGGGAGGATCGGCACCCACTCGTCGGATTTGGCAGCGGAAACGGAGAAACGAGGGCCAATCTGTACCAGGCGCGTTCGCCGGTCGGGTCGGCCGCGCCGCATGTATGAGTAGGCTCGCAGCATGTGCACCTGGGGCTGCCAGTCCTCTAAGAACGAACCGCCAAAGAACAGGACGTAAGCCGTCTCCTCCCAGTCGTGGGCGGCCAGGTCAAACCAGCCCTGGGTGAGGAGGTGGGTCAGGCGCTCGGCGTCCAGCCCGTCGGAGGCGACCACGTTGGGCGAGCCATAGGCGCGGCAGAAACGATCAATCAACTCGCGCATCTGGCCGGAGAGCGCATCGTGCAGGAAAAGGAGTGTGTGAGCCTGGCCTTGATTGCGCAGTTCTCTCAGGTGGTCTGCCACCTGGGCGATGGCTTCCTCCCAGGAGACAGGTTCCCACCGATCCTCTCCCCGCTCTCCGACACGACGAAGGGGATGCTGTATGCGGTCGGGATCGTAGAGCACCTGGAGGGCGACCTGGGCTCGGGGGCAGGGCTTGCCCTGGTTTAGAGGATGGAGAGGATTGCCCTCGATCTTGACCGCCAGCCCCCTCACTACCCGCACCCGCAGGCCACACTGAGCCGGACACAATTGGCATACAGTGGGCGCCCATACTTCTTGCCCCGGAGGGGTCGTGTGGTCAATCAGGCTCAGGGCGCGCAGAATGGAGCCGCTGGACTCGTACAGGGCTGCGGCAGCCGCGCTGCCGCTAGCCAGCTTGATGAACTCACGCCTGCTAATCTTCATGACTCAAAGATGTGATACTTGGACAGTTCTTCTTTCTGGATAGTGTAGTAGGTAGATCTGCCATCTCGACGGCTGGTGACGAGGCCGGCATCCTCCAGCATGCGCAAGTGGTGGGCCACCGTCGAGGCAGCCCCAGCGACACTTTCCACAATGTCAGATACACACAGGTCTCCGCTCAAAAGCAACCTCAGAATCTTCAGCCGTGTTTCATTGCCCAGGGCGTGGAAAACCCTGGCTCGCCTCTCAACTTCAGCGTTGCGCGGGGTGGCATCGCTGGCGTGCTGCTCTCCAGCCTGCCTGGTGAATTCCTCTTCTTCCGGTTGATAGGCACCTGGCCTCGCAGCCGTATTCATAAACGGACCACCGGGTATGAACACTATAGGACTAGTTTTATCGGTGTATTCCAACGGTAAACATTATAACATTTTCGATAGCGTTTGCCTAGAGGGGAAAACCCTGTTTTTTTCTTTTCCATGTCAGGTAAAACCCCACGCCATCAGCGTGCATTTAGGCTCTGAGGCCCGTCCCTTCGGCAGGCTCAGGACAGGCCCCGGGGCGGCCCGAGAGAGCGAAGAATCTCGTCCCTGGCTGGCAGTTCGGCGGCATGGGAGCCGCCTCTGCTGAATTTTGCACCAGAAACTGGTTAAGATTTCCTTCAGATTCGGTTGGCAAAGGGTTAGGATTTGGTTAGCGTGGGGAAACGAAAAGGGGTTTTGAGGTTGCAGCCGAACCGCAACCCCAAAACCCCCATTAGCAGCGCACAGGGATGTAGTTTGCTCCCTATCTATCGCTAGCTCATGCCAACCTCTGCCTTTTCCTCCTTTGTGAGAAGCCCTACTCGCAAGGCATAGCGCACCAGTGCGGCTCGACCTTTTATGCCAAGCTTCCCTAGCATGCGCGCTCTGTATGTCTCCACCGTCTTCACGCTGAGGAAGAGCTTGTTGGCGATCTGCTTATTGGTGTAGCCAAGAGCAACCAGCTTGAGCACCTGTCGTTCGCGATCGCTCAAGATAGCGATTCCACCTGTCGCCGCTTCTTGGGGCTCTTCATCCTCCTCCGCGCCCTTCAGCAGCATGTGAGCATGGGCGGGATGCAAATACGTTCCGCCCTCGTGCACGGCCCGTATGGCAGACAGCAACTCGGTGTCGGCAGCTCTCTTCAGAACGTAACCCGATCCGCCTCCTTCGAGCACCTGACGAAGGTAGCTCTCGTCGTCGTGCATGGTCAGGACCAACACCTTGATCTCAGGGTTCGTCTCTTTGATCATTTGGACAGCATCTAAACCGTCCGGCCCCGACATAGTGATGTCCAGTAGCACAACATCCGGGGCCAGGCTCTTAGCCTGAGTCACGGCCTGATCGCCTGTGCTGGCTTCACCCACCACCTCCATGTCGGCTTGAGCATCCAGCAGCAGGCGAAGGCCCGCTCTGAGCACAGCGTGATCATCTGCCAGAAGCACACGAATCTTTTCCATGACCGATGTCCTTTCAGCGCTTGCCATCCAGGGGGATTTCAATAAAGACGGTAGTGCCTATACCCGGCGACGACTCCAGGGTCAGCTTGCCGCCAGCCAGGGCAACCCGTTCTTGCATCCCGTGAAGCCCCAATCTCGCAGGTTGTCCTAAGTTGAGAACACTCTCTGCGTCGAATCCTCGGCCATCATCCTCGACGATAGCTATCACTGAACCTGTCCTTTGCTCCAAGAGCACGCTCACTTGACTGGCCTCGGCGTGTCTGACCACATTGGTTAACGCCTCCTGGACTATGCGGTAGAGAGTCGTCTCCACCTGGGGGGTCAAGCGCTTCTCCTCAAGCCCCACAACCTCAAAGTCGGCATCCAGTCCGAAGCCTGTGGCATAGTCTTTCACGTAGCGCTTTAAGGCAGCCACCAGGCCCAAATCGTCGAGCACGCTGGGTCTGAGCTCCAGGGCCAGGCTGTGCAGGCTATCCAAAGTCTGGGCGGCCGTGGTGCGCAGTTGACCCGCCATGTCTCGAACCTCCTCCAGACACGTAGCCCCCTCCAAAGCCTTGAGGCCCACCATGAGCGACGTTAGCGCCTGGCCCGTCTCATCGTGCAGCTCGCGAGAGATTCGCTTGCGCTCATCCTCCTGAGCGGTGATGATCTTTTCCAGAAGCCGCCCCCGGAGAACCTCTTTGTCGTGCAGCTCCTCTGTCATATAGTTGAAAGTAGCGGCCAGTTCCCCGATCTCATCGTTGCTTTTGATTGCCACTCTGTGATCCAAGTCGCCATTGCTGAGCGATTTTATAGCCCCCTTAAACCGCCCTAGTTTGCCAACCACCAGACGGTACATGGCGAGGTTAACAACCACCATCACCACCGCAAGGGAGCCAATTGACCAAAGGAGGTTGTTGCGGCGGTCAGTGGCCAGATGTTGGTCAACAGTTGCCATGGAGAAGTCAGTGATCAAGACACCCAGGGTCTTTTGGCCGCTCTCATGGCATCCCTGGCACTCCTGTCGGTTCTCTATGGGATTCAGATTGCGAAATACCCTTTCTCCTTGCTCGGTGGCGAAGATACAGGTTGAGCTGCGATCCACAGCCTTTTGCTCGTGACAGGACTGGCACGTGGTGTCACTCAGATCCAATATCGTTCCCGCTCTTTTCTGGCCCGCGGAGATCACGATCCGACCTTTGTTGTCCAGTAGGAAAAGCTCTTTAACTTCTTCCCGCGCCGCGATCTCGTCTACGATCCCCTGGACTTCGGCAAAGTCATTGGTTAACATGGAGTGCTGCAAGCTGCCCTCAATGATTTCACCCAGGCTGGAGGCAGAGAGCCTCAAGTTGTCCATCATCAGATCACGGTGACTGCTGTATTGCAGGTAGGAAACGATCATCAAGATGATGAGCACGGGTATGGTTACGCCAACCGTAATCTTAAAGCGCAGGCTCTGGTAAATCTTTCTTGCTTTCATTATCCATCACTTCCGTCGCGATCTGAATCGAGCCCTGGTAACTCCAATGCTTTATGGAGGGCAATGTCCAGTATCTCTTTCAACCCCAGGGGTTGACCGATGGCCATGGCTATTGTGTTGACCATATCTTCTAACTGCTTGTTCCATTGCTCCATCTCTTCGCGCGCCTGGCGTTGGGCTTCCAGGGCCTCCTGCTGTGCTTGAAGACGCTGTCGTGTTACATCCTCGAGCTGATGATTTTGCTCAACTCCGAAGACTGCCAGGGTACGAATGATGAAATAGGTAATCGCCAAGGTTATTATCGTTCGGAAGACCTGGACCGGCACACCCACCACGGCCAGGAAGGAACTTTCATTCAGGAAGGAGGCTGGAAAATAGGGGACTGGGGACACACCCAGGCCAGGGAGGATCGCTTGGCGTTCAAAAACCACCACTACCCCAAGTCAATTCCTGGCAATGTGGGGTAGCTTCATCTCTCTAAGGGCACGACAATGGAAGAATACAGCTAGGCCCACCAACGCCGCGCCCAGCACGTAGAAGAGGTAACGGGACTAAACGTCGGCAGCCAATAGCCAATCGGCGCTGGTTCCAGATGAGGAATACACTGTCTGAATGACCGCCAAAAGCCAAAAAGAGATCAGAGCCAACGGAGATGAGATTCTATTCCTTATTACCTCTTGGCCTGATTATACTTACTTTTGTTCATTCTGACAAATCGGGTAGTCCCCCTCTTGAGTGTTGCTGGCTCGTTTGCTCCGGCGGGATTGCCAAATCCCACCGCCAAGCCGCTGGATCTGGTGATCCAGCGAGAGCAGAATAGCACAAGTAGCGGCTGGTAGGCCAGCAATACTTAACAGGGGGACCACCACAAATCGCAGCAGTCGAATCGGTACCCACATATAAACCCACCATCCCCACACTTCCCTTTTTCCCCCACTTCTGGTATCATTAAGCCAGCTTTTTGCAAGAGGGGA
>CAZQDO010000050.1:0-18962 GCA_964592085.1 uncultured Anaerolineae bacterium
CAAACCACGGCCTTACTGCTGGATGACCGGGTGGCTTATCTCGACGATAGGACACGGATGAGCAGGATTGACGGATAGTGGCCCATACAGACGTGCAACCGATCCGAAGATCCTGCCAGTCTGTTCCGCTCAGTGTGTACTCCCTCCCCCTCACAGGGGGAGGGTTGGGGTGGGGGTGGGAGTCTGTAGACCAGAATGAGTTGAGTTCACAGGGGATCTTGCCTATTTGTGGGGCTCCACCCTCTCCCTGCCCCTCCCTCCCAGGGAGGGGTGAGTGCTTATCCGTTCCGTCCGTTAAATCCCCCAAGTCCGTTGTTCCCTCCCCCAAAGATGCCCTGGTGAGCGCAGTCTGCTATCTCCTACGTATCCCCTTTCGCCTAGCCCCTAGAAGTGCCTCGCTCGATACCCCCAGCTCGATGTTGATCATCAAGCCCTGTTGCCTGGGCGACGTGCTCATGGCCACGCCGGTGATAGCGGCCCTGCGCCAGGCCTTCCCCAGGGCCAGGATAGATTTCGCTGTAGGCGACTGGGCACGGACCATGGTCGAGAACAATCCCCGCCTGGACGGGCTGGTGGATTGCGGCCGGGTGGGAAGCGGTAATCGCTACTCCTGGCGCGAGTACCTTGACTTGGCTAGACGAATTCGCGCCGGGGGATACGACGTGTGCTTCGTCCTGGATCGCTCCCCACTGATTAGCTTGCTACCGTACTTAGGCGGTATTCCCCAGCGAGTGGGCCTGGATAGCCAGGGGCGGGGTTTCTCTTTGACTGTTGGCGTGCCGGTAACGGGTCTGAAGCATGAGGTAGAGCTCTATCTCGACACAGTGCGGGCCGTCGGCATTGAGGTGAACGAGCCGAGACTAGCGTTCTATCCCGCCGGGGAAGATCGCCGCCATGTCACCGAGGCATTGAGGGCTATGTCCCAGCCCCCCCTGATCGTCATTCACCCGGCGGGGGGGAGCAATCCTGGGATGACCCTGTCGGCTAAGCGGTGGCCGCCCCAGCGCTTCGCTGCCCTGGCCGACCGCCTCATTGAGGAGAGAGGGGCTCAGGTGGTGCTGGTGGGCGGGCCGGATGATAAGGCCATCGCAGCCACGATCAAAGAGGGCATGAAGCGCGAACCGTGGGATCTGACGGGGCAACTGACCTTTGGGCAGTTGGGTGCTCTCCTGGAGCGGTGCGATCTCTTTATTGGCCACGACACGGGCGCCATGCACCTGGCGGTAGCGGTGGGCGCGCCTGTGGTGGCCATCTTCGGTCCCTCCGACCCGCGGATGTACGGCCCTTACGGTGGAAAGGGCGTGGCGCTGTGGCACGACGTGGGCTGCAATCCCTGCCTGCTGCGCGGTCGCTGGGACACTGCCTGTCGCCGTTTCAGGTGTATTGAGGCGGTGGCGGCGGAGGAGGTGTGGCAAGCGGCGATCGCTTTTCTATAGATGACTTGGAAATCCCCTGATCAAATACAGAGCAGGTGAGGGCCCCGGTCAGACTTGAATGTCTGCCGGGGCCTTCGCTTTTGTTTTATATACTGGCTTTTTCACCCAAAATTCACCCAAAATTTATATAGAATTTACGCAGAATTTATGCCACTTTCACCCACGAACTGGGAATAATCTGTTATAATGCAGATAGTTCACCCAATTTACAATGGTTTCGCCCGCTTTCGGGAGAGATTCTTGGGTAATCAGAGTTCTTTGAGAAAGGAGGTGTGAGAATGGCAGAAGGCAGGATGAACCTCATGACCGCTAAGGAGGCGGCCCAATACTTGCGAATCAGCCTGTTCACCTTAAGCAAGATGGAAAGAGAGGGTGGACTAGTGCCTTATCGGACTCCAGGGGGTCATCGCAGGTATAGCCTCAGGATGTTGAACGAATACCTCAATAGCAGCCGTCAAAGAAAGGAGGTGGGAGAGTGGCAAGGGAGAGGACAGCCCTCATGAACGCCAGGGAAGCCGCAAAGTACCTGAGAGTGAGCCAGTTCACTCTGGACAAGATAGAGAGAGCTGGTGGATTAGTGCCTTACCGCACTCCAGGGGGTCATCGCAGGTATAGCCTCAGGATGTTGAACGAATACCTCAACAATAGCCGCCGTTGACTCCTCACAAAAAGCGCAAGCTCAAACCACTATTCTCTTTTGGGAAGAGCCCTGTTCAGCTAAGGGCTATCCGAAAACTGCTCCTGCACCCGTCCCCAGGTGTGGGAATCGGCCCAGGGATGGACCTCGGAGCGGACTTTCGGATAGGTACCAAGCCAGTAGCCAGAGCGGGGCTTTTCGTGTATAATTGGGGACAGAGTAACGACGTTCGTGGAGGGGAGAAGTGCGTCTTGGCAAACTAGACTTGCACATCGTGAGCGATGGCCTGGCCTGGATGGATGGCGGGGGACACTTTGGGCTGGTGCCCAAGGTACTCTGGGAGAAAGTGGTTCAGGCCGACGAGTTGAACCGAATCCCCATGGCCCTGAACTGTCTGCTCGTCGTCTCCGAAGGCAAAAGGATCCTGGTGGATACCGGCTTCGGCGATAAGCTATCTGCCAAAGAGCGCCAGATTTGGAGCATTGTTGGCCATAATCGCCTGGTGGGGGATTTGCGCCAGATGGGCTTCGCCTCTGAGGACATTGACATCGTCATCAACACCCACCTCCACTCCGATCACTGCGGCGGGAACACCGTCTGGCGCGACGACATGATTGTTCTTACCTTTCCCCGTGCCGAATACTGGATCCAGCGTTTGGAGTGGGCTGACGCTCGCTATCCCAACGAGCGCACCAAAGCCACGTACCTGGGCGAGAACTTCCTCCCTT
This sequence comes from uncultured Anaerolineae bacterium, assembly GCA_964592085.1. Classification (GTDB taxonomy): domain Bacteria; phylum Chloroflexota; class Anaerolineae; order VGOG01; family VGOG01; genus CAZQDO01. Next base: position 2,802 of record CAZQDO010000050.1, read on the forward strand.
TGGAAGAGCGGGGCCAGTTGCACCTCCTCTACGGCGACACCCGCGTCACTTCCGAGGTGCGCTGCATCGTCACCAGAGGCCACACTCGAGCTCACCAAAGCGTCGTCATCGAATCGGGTGAAGAGACAGCCATCTACCTGGGCGACCTGGCCTCCTGGACGATACAAATGGAGCGCCTGGCCTGGGTTTCCGCCTTCGACACAGAGCCACTGGAGACCATTGAGACCAAGCGCCGCATCAGGGATTGGGCTCTGGAGAAAGACGCCCTTCTCATCTTCGACCACGACTCGCGGATGCAGATGGGGCATCTACGAGAGGCAAATGGGGAGTACAAAGTGATTGAGGTTGCGTCCGAATCGGCAGGACCGTAGCAAACAAGAAGGGCAGAGGTTCCCACTCCACCCTTTGCTTTTGGCGAAGGTCACTTCTGACACCTGGGGCAAAAGTACGTTCCTCGTCCGCCCACCACCGTGCGCTTGATGGGCGTCCCACAACGGGGGCAGGGCTGCCCTGTGTTCCTGGACACCTGGAGATACTCCTGGTTTCTCCCCTCCCTGCCCTCGGCGTCGCGATAAGCACTGAGAGTAGTGCCGCCGTTTTCGATCCCCTGGCGCAAAACCTGACGAATAGCGCCATATAGATGCTCGATTTCCTCGACCGTGAGCGTGTCGGCCCTGCGCTCAGGGTGGATGCAGGCGGCGAAGAGGGCCTCGTCGGCATAGATGTTGCCGACGCCGGCCATGAATCGCTGATTCAGCAGCAGAGACTTGATCATGCCTCGCCTTGCAGAGAGGAGGGCAGCGAAATCGGCCGGGGTGAAATCGTCATCCAGGGGCTCCGGCCCCAGCTTGCCCACGATCTTGTTCTCGTCGTCCACCAGATAGACCCGGCCCAGCTTGCGCACGTTGTTGAAGCGCAGCTCCCTCCCGTCATCCAACTCGAAGATCAGGTGGTCGTGCTTGTCGAGTTCGTCGCCACGACTCTTGATCAGCAGCCGGCCCGTCATGCGCAGGTGGGCGATCAGGCTTCCCCCGCCGGACAAGACGAAGATCAGGTACTTGCCCCGCCTTTTCACGCCGAGAATCCTTTGACCGACGAGGCCCCGTTTGAACTCCTCTGCCGACGGCCCCTCGGCGAGCTCAGGACGTGGCCTGGCGATCAGTTTCTCCCAACCGACGCGGACGCCGGTGAACTGGCGGCCAACGAGCGGCTCTCGTAAGCCCCGAACGATGGTTTCAACCTCTGGTAGTTCAGGCATAATACCCCTTGAGAAGCAACGCCGCAGCCGTGTAAGGATCCAGTTCGCGGCGAATGATGCTGTCCACAAGGCGATCGAACTGCGTCTCGTCCAGCCCTTCGAAGAAGCTCCTCGCCATCTCCTCAGTAATGATGCTCCTGAGGTCGCGCTCAAGCCGCTCTCGCTCACGTCGCTGGAGATTCCCGCTCTCCCGCAAGTAAGCGGCGTGCTCTTCAATAGCTTCTACCACAGCACTGATCCCCTCACCGCGAAGGGCTATCGTCTTGTGGATGGGGGGGGACCATTCAGGAGCCTGGGACGAAAGGTGTGAGCGATGGTCGAGTTCCAGGATCATCTGCAGAACCCTGGCTGTGTTGTCGGCCCCCTCCCGGTCGGCCTTGTTGACTGCAAAGATATCGGCGATCTCGGTGATGCCGGCTTTGAATGCCTGGATCTCGTCGCCCAGGCCCGGCGCTTCCACCACGATGGTCGTGTGCGCTGCCCCGGCGACGTCCACCTCCGCTTGGCCGGCCCCCACCGTCTCCACGAAAATCGTCTGGTAGCCAGCGGCGTCCAGCACCTTGATGGCGTCCGCGGTGGCCCGGGCCAGGCCGCCCAGGCTGCCGCGGGTGGCCATGCTGCGAATGAAGATGCCAGGGTCTCCCGACAGATCCCGCATCCGGATGCGGTCGCCCAGGAGAGCGCCGCCGGAGAAGGGACTGGTGGGATCCACGGCGATGATACCCACCGTGCGGCCCCTCTTGCGGTAGACCTTGGCCAGCTCGTTGACCAGAGTGCTCTTGCCTGTGCCCGGTGCGCCGGTCACGCCCACGACGTGCGCCCGGCCCGTGTGGGGGTGGAGGGCGGCCAGGGCCTCCTGTGCCTCAGCACCGTCGTTCTCGATTATCGTAATCAGACGGGCGATGGCGCGGCGATTGCCGGAAAGGACTTGCTCGACTAGTTTCATGGACACTTGCGTCGCCGATCTCCTAAGGTGCGTAGGAACTGAGGGAACTCAAGGGAACTCGGGGGGGGAACCCGCTCAGTTCCCCGGAGTTTCTTTAGTTCCCTCCTTCACCCATTTCCTTTCTAATAAACTGAACAATGTCCTGGGTGGACGTGCCCGGCCCGAAAATGCCCCGGATGCCCATCTCGTTGAGAGCCGGCACATCCTCGTCGGGGATGATCCCGCCGGCAACGACCAGCACGTCGTCCAGGCCGTCTTTCTTCAGAAGGTTGATGATTCGAGGGAAGAGCGTCGTGTGGGCTCCCGACAGGATGGACAAGCCCACCACGTCCACGTCCTCCTGCAGGGCTGCCTCCACAATCATCTCCGGCGTCTGGCGGATGCCCGTGTAGATGACCTCCATCCCCGCATCGCGTAGGGCTCGGGCTACTACTTTTGCCCCCCGATCGTGGCCATCCAGGCCGGGTTTGGCGATAAGTACTCGAATCTTCTTCATCAACTGTCCTCCTTTGATGAGGTTGCCCATACATTATACACCGTAACGGAGAGATTGGGAAGTATCAGGCAACAAAAAGCCCCTTCCTCAATAAAGAAGGGGCATCGCGCAGCCCAGGATTATATCGCACCCATCACGTTGCCGCCAGAGCTTTCTCTACGTCTCTCTCTTTGAGCAAATGGAGCACCAGGAAACCCGCTGTGGTCAGGGCCGCCCAGAAGATGAAAGGCAAGCCTGGTGCGATATTCGCCAGGCTGTTACCCAGAGGGGGCGCAATTAAATTACCCAGCCCTGAGAAGACCATCACCAGACCAGTTGCTGTGCCCGCATACGTGGCCCCTATCCCCTCTGTTTCGATGATCATGGTCAGAAAGACGGCCATGAAGCCGTCCCGCACCAGGCCGGCCATGCCTACGGCAACCCATACCATGAGACCATCAGCAATGGATAACAGCCCCACGCCTGCAATGATCATCAAAGCAGCGGCTCGCAACACTCGTTTTCTGGAACCGAGTCTATCGGACCATAAGGCAATGGGGACGACAAAGGTCATGCTGAGCGCATGAAAGGTAGACAAGGCCCCGTCAGCGGCAGCCTCCGGCCAGCCAAGCCCCCGCAAATACAGGGGCAGATAACCCAGCGTGCCCTGAATACAGCCGCCGATACCCAATAGGGCAAATCCAAGCAGGCACACATTTCGGACCCGAACCACGTGTGACATGCTCCGGCGCAGAGTCCCTGGATTTGTCTCGTCGGCCGATACCCCAACGTCACCTGGCGCGGGCCGCGAAAAATACCAGGGGATGCTGATGGCCATAGCAATAACCCCGTAGAAAAACAAAACGTTCCGCCAGCCACCCAGCCAGGGCGACAATACCGTGGCGCTGGTCATTGAACTCGTCATAAACCCCAGCGCCATGCCCATCGAAACGACTCCACTCGCCAGCCCCAGTTGCTGCCGCGAGAACCAAACACCACAGGTTTTGGTGACGTTCATCACGATCATCGGCGACAGCAGGCCAAACAGGGAAACCGTTGCCACCAAAGTGACAAAATCGTTTGAGAGCCCCCGCAGGGCGCCAGCCAGGCCAACCAGCAAACAGCCCACACTGAGAACGCGTTTGGCCCCAAACCGGTCGCCAATGGCTCCTGCCACCAGACTGGTGAATATACCGGGCAAGGATCCGATACCCCAAACCAGGCCAACCTGCACCAGGCTTAAGCCCAGATCCTCGGTTATCTCTTCGAACAGTACCGGCAGGCACATTACCGGTATGGCTACCGTCAAGGCGTTGGTTAGTGCCGCCAGGGCCAGGACATACCACCTATAGTTTGTTTCGCTATGTCTCCTATTCACGATGACTCGCCTTTGAAGTTGAAGCTCGCCGTCAGGCGAATATCACGAGACGAGCTGCCCACCAATACCTGGAACTCACCCGCTTCGGCAACCCAGCGTTTTAGCGCTGGATCATAATACGACAACGCTTCTTCGTCGAGCTTGAGCGTGATCGTCTCGGTTTCGCCCGGCTCAAGGGCGACTTTGGCGAACGCCCTCAACTCCTTTTCGGGGCGCATCAAGTGTGATCGGACATCGCGCAGATACACTTGAACAATTTCCTTACCCGCCCGGCTGCCCGTATTCTCCACGTCCACGCTGAGGCGAATCGCATCGCCTGTGGCGTACTCGGCCTTGTCCAGCTTCAGGTTGCGATAGGCAAACGTCGTGTAGGAGAGTCCGTAACCAAACGGGAACAGGGGGGCGATATCCTTCTTGTCATAGTACCGGTAGCCGACAAACAGTCCTTCGCCGTAAAGCACCTGGCCGTTCTCGCCGGGGTAGTTGATGTAAGCCGGATTGTCTTGCAGTCGCCTGGGAAAGGTCGTCGGCAGTTTGCCGGAGGGATTCACGTCGCCAAACAGCACGTCGGCGATAGCATGGCCGGTTTCCTGGCCGAGATACCATGCCTGTACCACTGCTGCGACCTTGTCCAGCCAGCTCATGTTCAGAGGCGAGCCGACATTCAGAACGACAATGGTATTCGAGTTGGCGGCGGCGACTTGCTCAATGAGCTTCACCTGATCTCCTGGCAGTTCCATATCTGGCCGATCAAATCCTTCGCTCTCCCATTCGTCTGTCAGTCCGGCAAATACAATCGCCACGTCGGATTTGGCGGCCAAGGCAACCGCCTGCTGAATCGAATCGGCCGGTATCTGGAGCATGCAGCCGAGGCGAAGGGTGCGGAAGAACGAGTCTGGTTCCGAAGCGTACTCGATTCGCAACTGGTACAGCTGACCCGCCACCAGTGTGATCTCCGTGCTCTTGCTCCGTCCCTCCTCTGAAGATGCGTCATCGTCCCAAAGATCAACCACTTGATGGTTGTCAATAAACAGCCGGCTGCTGCCGACGGACGACAGACTCAACCCGTAGATCCCGCTTTCGGGTACCGAGAACACCCCCGTCAGGCGGACTGAGAAGTTGGCCAGATCAACGTGGGGCGGGGCATCGCCAAACCAGCGCATTTCCAGCCTGTCTGTTGTTTCCGTGTGAACAGGACCGCCGGCCAGGTCTCGATTGGCAAAGTATTGCACGGTGAGGGTCCCGGCCAACCAGTTCTTGTCGAGCACGGGCAGATCCTTGTGAGCGGCGCAGCCAAAGGCATAGTCAACCTTCACAGACTTGCCCGCTCGATTCTGGATGCCCTCAAGCGGCGAGACCACGTAATGCGGGCGAACTCTGGTACTGCCGCCACCCTTGAAGGAGGGCCACCTGGCGTTCTCGCCGATCACGGCGATGGACTTGACCGCGTTTGGATCTAGCGGCAGGAGCGATTTGTTGTTCTTCAGCAGAACGATGGCTTCGGCGGCCACCCCGCGCGCCAGGCGGCGGTGCTCCGGCTGATCAATCGCTTGCTCCGCTTGCAGCTCAGGATGCTCGAAGAGACCTGCCTTGCCCATTGTCCGCAGCAACCGGCGAACTTTGTCGTTGATGGTTTCCTCGCTGACCTCGCCACGCCGGACTGCTTCCAGCGCTTTCTCGCCCATCCAGCGCGCCGGCCCAGGCATTTCCAGATCCAATCCGCCTTTGGCGACGTTGGGACTGTACGTACCAAACCAATCGGACATGACGATGCCTTCAAAGCCCCATTCGCCTTTCAGGACGTCGAGCAGCAGATAATCGTTCTCGCTGGCATAGGTGCCGTTGATGCGATTGTAGGATGACATCACCGCCCACGGTTTGGCCTCGCGAACGGCGGCTTCGAACGGACGCAGATAGATTTCTCGCAGAGCGCGCTCACCCACTTCAGAGCTGATGGATTGGCGCTCAAACTCCGAGTCGTTGCAGACGAAATGCTTGATGCACGCGCCCACGCCTTGGCTCTGCACCCCGTTGATATAGGCCACGGCCATCCGGCTGGTGAGGTCAGGGTCTTCCGAATAGCACTCAAAGTTGCGGCCCGCCAGCGGGGAGCGGTGGATGTTCACGGTGGGAGCCAGCAAAATGTGCGCGCCTTTGGCCCTGGTTTCCTCGCCCAGCGCCTTGCCCACGCGCTCCACCAGATCCGGGTTCCAGGTCGCGGCCAGCGCAACTCCGGCAGGGAAACAGGCCGAGGTCGGCCCGGTCAAGGAGCCGGCGCCGCGTGCCCCAATCGGGCCGTCCGTCACTTTCATCGTTGGAATCCCGAGCCGCTTCACGGGGACCGTGTGCCACAAATCGGCACCCGTCAGCATCGAGATTTTTTTCTCCAAAGTCATTTGAGCAATCAGGGATTCGATCTTTTCGTTCACGTTTTTTTCACCTTTGGTTTAGTGTGATGTTGTTCGTCTGAATCAAAACACGCCCCCCATCCGTGCAGCCGGGGTACGTCGGTCAGCAACCACTGTGCGTAATCGTGCTGGGGAGCCACCTGGGGAAACCTGTTGTCCACCTCCTTCTGACCTACCGGTCGCTTGAGCCAGTGCTCCTGGGGAACCCTGAAGAGTTCAAGCCAAGTCATGGCGGCCTTTAGCAATCTCCGCCAAGAGGCACTCTGGCACGGAGATACCCAGTTGATGAGCCACAGCAAGCACACCCGCTGCTATGTTGTCATTACCAGCAAAGATGGCCGTCAGTCTCGGTCTTGCCTCCAACAAGGCGCGGCCGCAGGCAGCACCCGACGCGAAAGAAAGGCCTCCCTGTTGCACCAACGTGGCATCCAACTGCACATGATGCGCCTCTAGCCCGTTTCGGGAGTCTGCCAGGCGGTCGTGGCTGGCTTGGTGATGGGGATCTCCGATGATGAACTCAATGCGTTTGTGGCCCTGGGAGATCAGGTGCCGAGTCATGTCGTATACGCCCTGCCGGTCATCAGGTGTTACGTAAGGCAAGGGACTCTGACGATCTCGAGAAGCGAGGCGGACAAAGGGGATGCGCCGGGCCTGAGGTTCTTCCAGCAAGGAAGGTGAGCTATCGCACGGTGGGATGAAGATGAAACCATCTACCTTTTGTTACGCTACGAGGCTCAAGATCTCTTGCTGATCCTCAGGTCGTTCGCTGTCGCAGGGGCTTATCAACATGCCGTATTCATGTTTGCGACATTGTTCCAATACCTCCAGTTGGTCACTTGCGGAGATATTGGGGACGTAGCCCAGTTCTTTCATAGCCGTCATCACTTTGGCACGGGTGGCCTCGGCAACGAAAGGCTCGCTGTTGATGACCCGGGAGACGGTTTTCATCGAAACACCGGCGTGCTTGGCTACGTCTGCGATGGTTACCGTCAATTGACTCTTCCTTACTACTCACATTGACAACGCTGTCAATACTATACCACCGAATTGATCTACTGTCAAGATGAGGAAGCGGGTTTAGCGCCAAACTATCGCTACACACCGTAACGGGGAGATTGGGAAGTACCAGGCAACAAAAAGCCTCTTACTTCCTCCAATAAAAAGCAATTGTTGAACTCTCTTGCAGGTACAATCACTGTGCCGTTCTGTTAACATTTTGCATGAATGGATGGGGCAACTTGACAACAGACGACAATTGTGGTATACTGGATTTGTGGATATATCCATAGATCCACTTTGACCCTCTGACCATTTCGGATACAGGACAGACTGGAACTGCCCCATGATGAAAAGCACCCCCAGACGTCTGGATAAGGATAACCCCCTTCCCCTCTACTATCAGTTGCGCATGGCTATCCTGGACCTCATCGCCAGTGGCGAGTTAAGACCCAACGAGGCTATTCCTTCGGAGCGGAAGCTGGCCGAGTTGTACGGTGTCAGCCGCATCACGGTGATCAAGGCGCTGAATGACCTGGCCCAGGAGGGCGTGCTGGAGCGCCGGCAGGGGAGTGGTACCTTTGTCACCGTCTACCCTCGAAAGGCCCGGATCCAGGCCCAGGTGCAGAAAGTGCAAAAATCAGTGGGTTTTATGGCACCCGTTCTGACCGACCCCTACCTGTTCGACATTGTACGTGGTATCCAGAGCATCACCACCCGCAGTGGCTATCACCTGGTGATGACTTGCACGAACGAGGATGCTGCCAACGAAGCTCAGCACGTCCTGACCGCCCACCAGCAGGGACTGGCTGGCCTGATTGCTTATCCCATACAAGACGGACCTAATCGAGATGCCTTTGACCAGGTGTTAGCAGAAGGGTACCCGTTGGTGTTCGTAGATCGGCACTATCCCGGCCTGCCGGCCGATTGTGTGGTGTCCGACGACGAAGGCGGAGGCTATGCGCTCACCCGGCATCTGCTGGATTACGGCCACCGGCGCATCGCTTTTGTGCCCTGGTACGAATTCGAGTGCACAAGTGTTCAGGGCCGTCTGCGCGGCTACTGGCGTGCGCTTCAGGAGGCCGGTTTGCCAGCCGACGGTAGCTTGATATGGTCAGGTCTGTACCCTCGCGAGGCTGCAGAGGGAGTAAATGAGGACCGGCTGAGGCAACTTCTGGCCGACGGTCGCGTTACGGCCGTCGTCGCGGTCAACTTCATTGTCGCCACGTTCCTGCTCCGTGACCTCTGGGCATGTGGCCTCCGCATCCCGGAAGACGTTTCCCTGGTGGGCTTTGGGTTGGATCAGCCGTCGCTTTATTGCCCCTTCCCGTTCACAGCAGCCAAGCAATCCGGCTTTCAAGTAGGGCAGGCAGGCGCACGCCTCCTGTTGGGACGCATCGAGGGCCGGCTAGCTCCAGAGCCCCAACGTGTGGTCGTGCCCGCCCCGTTGGTTGTCAACGATTCCAGCGGTCCCGCACCAACGATCCCCACAAGCGAGACTGCAACGTGAACGGTTCGCGATTGGTGGATAAGGAAAGGGGGTGAGGCAACGACTTTCTGTTCAACTGTTAGGGGGGGGCGCAATAAAGGGAACATCCCAACAAAGCTAAATTCTAAGAAAACGAAAGGAGGAAGACGGTGAAAAAGCTAGCAGTATGGTTGCTCATTGCGGCGGTACTGGCCGGCTGTGCCACTCCTACACCTGAGGTAGTGGAGAAAGAGGTGGTCGTCGAGAAGCCGGTGATCCAGACCGTCGTCGTCGAAAAGGAAAAAGTTGTCGAGAAGCCGGTAGTCGAGACGGTCGTAGTTGAGGTCGAGAAGGTGGTGGTGGCCACACCGGAACCGGAGAAGGAGCCGGAGCCAGTCACCATCCGCATGCACCATTGGGGCACGCCGGAGCAGACGGCTTTCCACGAACAACAGGTTGCCCGCTTCCAGGAGATCTATCCCTGGATCTCGGTGGAGGTTGAGGCGGTGCCGGTGGGTGAGTACTTCGTCAAGCTGCTGACCGACGTGGCAGCCGGTACCGCGCCCGACGTGGTCATGTGCAACGCCTCCGCCCAGGTGGATATCATGACCGACATCTTCATCCCGCTGGATGAGTTCATGAGCGATCCCCGGGCACCGCTGGACAAGAAGGACTACCTGGAGAGCCTCTGGTTCTTCAACGAACGGGACGGCAAGACTTGGTCCGTCCCGATTGACTTTGTGACCCGGTCTGTGTTCTATAACAAGGACATCTTCGACGCGGCCGGGGTGCCCTATCCGGACAACGACTGGACCTGGCCTGAGTTTGTCGAGACGGCAAATGCGCTGACCCAGGATACGGACGGCGATGGCCTGGTTGACATCGTCGGTTTCGATGTCTCCATCTCAGGGGCCGCCGAGTGGTACATGTGGCTGATGTCGGCCGGCGGAGACATCGTAGACCTGGACACCAAGATGGCCGTCTTCAACAGCCAGGCCGGCTTGGATGCCATGCAACTGTACCTTGACGCGGCCAAAGGGTATGAAATCGGTCCTAGCCCGCTGGGAGTGGCAACAGATGTGGGCTACATCTCTGGTAAAGCGGCCATGGTCGTGGCCCTCCCGGTGGCGCGAGTCATCCTGCCGAACCTGGGCCAGACCAACTTCGGTCTCGCTCGTATGCCGAAACACCCCGATCACCCCCGGCAGAACATGGCCGCCGGCGAGACGCTGGGCATTTCCCCCAACTCCAAGCACCCCTGGGAGGCATGGCTCTGGATTCGGTACGTGATGCAACACGATGAACAACTGGAATTCGGTCAGTTGGGCTGGGCCTTCCCCGCCCTCAAGTCGGCGCTCCTCGACATGGATATGAGCGATCCGATGAACGAGGCATTTTGGCTGGATGCTCAGAACAACGAGTACGCCAAGATGTTCTACCACAAGGCCAATGACATTGATAGCCTGCTGGGCGAGATGATCCAGGAAGCGCTGCTGACCCACGCCGAGGCCGGCTTTGACCTGCAAGCCCTTCTCGACGAGTACGCAGAAGAAGCCACTGCCATCCTGCAGGAGGACTAAGCACGAGCGGCTTGCTGCCGGCCCTTCGACAGGCTCAGGACAGGCCATCCGGCAGCAAGCCGCCGTCTTGTATGAAGGGATTCAGAAACCAGATTTTTGAGCTCAAGAATGTGACTTTTCGCACTGGGGAGAACTCCAATAGCAGGGGTTCGCTCATTCAAGTAGGGGAAAACCTGGTTTCTTTCAGTAAACGGGGAGCAAGTCAGCATGAACCCATCGAGAACCCAAGACAGCAAGATACAAAGCTTCCTGCGAGAGCTGAGAAAACCCAAAGTTCGCGCTGGCTATCTCTTCATCTCACCCTTCATGCTTTACTTCATCGTGTTTCTGCTCATCCCCATCGTGGCCTCGGTAGCCATCAGCTTCACCAACTACAGTGTCTTTAGACCCGCGGAGTGGGTGGGGCTGAAGAACTATGCCCGCATCTTCTTCGGCCGGGAGGTCGGGCTGCCCCAACTTTTGGACGCTGCCATCCGGGGAGAGGGGACGCGAGATACTGTCCTCTTCTACAAAAGCCTCAAGAACACGCTCGTGTATACCATCGGGAGCGTCGGCGGCGGGGTGTTGCTCTCGCTGATCATCGCCATCATTTTCGACGAGAAATGGTTCAAGGGCAAGAGCATCTTCCGAACAATCTATTTCCTGCCGAACATTACCCCTATGGCGGCCATCGCCTTCATCTGGATTCTGCTGTTCAACCCACGCACCGGTCTGCTGAACTACTTGCTGGTCAGGGTCGGTGTGCCTCCCCAGTCCTGGCTGGGAGACCCCAGAGCGGCGATGCTCAGCATCATTTTCGTCAGCATCTGGAAATCGCTGGGGTACAACATCGTCATCTTCATGGCGGGCCTTCAGGGTATCCCCACGGAGTACTACGACGCAGCCAGGGTAGACGGCGCCAACAAGCTGGCGGAGGTCCATCACATCACCGTGCCGCTGCTCATGCCCGTCGTCGCCTTCGTGACCGTGACCGAGGTGATCCGCTCTTTCCAGGTCTTCGATCTGGTCTATTTCATGACCGAAGGGGGGCCGCTCAACGCCACTGAGGTCATCGTCCACCTCATCTACAAAAACGGCTTTGAGCCGCCTGAGTTCAAGATGGGGTACGCCTCCGCCCTGGCCATGGTTTTGTTTGGCATTATCTTCGCCTTCACTGTAGTCCAGTTCAGATTTTTCCGTCGCCGTCAGACGTGGTAGCTCATAGCAAGGGGGCCTGGATGCAGAAACTCGTGAGTCGCGCCGTCAAATCGCTCTTATACTTCATCTTGCTGTTGGGCGCGCTATCAATGATCTTCCCATTCCTTTGGATGCTCTCCACAGCCTTCAAACAGCCGGACCAAATCCTGGCCTTGCCTCCCATCTGGATCCCCAGGCCCATCACGCTCGACAATTTCATCCAACTCATGGACGTCGTGCCCTTCGGCCGCTACTTCCTCAACAGCGTCATCAACTCCGTTTTCCTTACCTTCTCACAGCTCTTCCTTTGCGCCCTCACCGGCTACGCCTTCGCCAAGCTCCCCTTTCCTGGCCGGGATTCGATCTTCATGCTCATCATCAGCAGCATGATGGTGCCGGGCGCGGTGATCCTGATTCCCGCCTTTTTGGTGGTGGTCAAGCTGCACTGGGTGAATACCTGGTGGGGTTTGCTCGTGCCCCGCATGGTCACTGTCTTTGGCGTTTTTTTCATGCGCCAGTTCTTTATGAACCTACCTGATGATTACGGTGATGCGGCGCGGATTGACGGAGCATCTGAATTCGGCATCTTCTGGAGGGTCATGATCCCTCTCTGCAGGCCGGCCCTGGCGACGCTGGGCACATTCGCCTTCATCGCCACCTGGAATGATTTCATCTGGCCTCTGGTCGTCGTCAACTCCGACAAGCTCAAGACGCTTCCCCTTGGCTTCGGCGTCCTGGGCGGTCAATACGGCTTCCACTTCGAGTGGACGATGGCCGCCGCTGTAATCACCATCCTGCCCGTGATCATCGTCTTCATGGTATTCCAGGAATACGTCATCCGGGGCATCGCCCTGACGGGGCTCAAGTAGAGGAACAACGGACTCGAGGGATTGAGCGGACTCAAGTGCTCGGAGTCCCGTCCCCGGGGCGACTATCGCGGGGTGACTTCGCTGGTGGCGCCCCCGAGGCCTGTCCTGAGCTTGTCGAAGGGACGGGGGCTGAGAGCGTTTTCAAGGAGTTTCCGGAGATCTCAAATGGAGACTGGAGGCAACCCATGACCACTGACAACTCTTTCCGCGCTCTGGCCGCCCGGTTGGAGTACCCCGACTCGTCTAGTCTGCCGGAAGTGCTGGCGATGCTCGTCACGCCCGAAGAGGCGGAGTGGCTGCTGGCCCTGCCGGCCACACCAGCCGGCCTGGCCGCCCGCGTCGACCGGCCTGAAGAGCAAATCACCGACGCGCTGCACGACCTGTACATGCGCGGCCTGGTCACCATCCGGGAGATCGGCGCCGACGGTCCCATCTACCAGGTGCCGGGCGTCGGGCAACTCATGGACCACATCCTCTTCGACAACCGATACGACGCCCTGGGGGAACGCTTCTTCGACCTGTGGCGCGATCTCTACAACGAGGAGTTCGTGCACGCTCAGCCACAGGACAGCGATTGGGGCTTCCGGATCATTCCGGTAGAGAAGACCTTAGAGTCAACGTCTTTCGTGCTCCCCTATGAGCAGACTAGTGAGATCATCCGCTCTGCACGGCGGATTGCTGTCCAGAGCTGTCCCTGCCGCAAGCGGGAGCGACGCTGCGACAACCCCATCGAAATGTGCATCTCCCTCAACGACCTGGCGGACTACATCATGTATCGGGGACTGGGCCGGGAGCTCACCGCAGACGAGGCGCTGGCGCTGCTGCGCCAGGCCGAGGAGCTGGGTCTCATCCACGAGGTGGACAACATAGACAACGCCCACGTCATCTGCAACTGCTGCCCCTGTTGTTGCGTCCTCTTCCGAAGCGTGGTCCACTACGGATTGCGGTCGGCCATCGTCAAGAGCCGCTTTCGCGCCCAGGTGAACCCTGACCTGTGCACCGACTGCGGCCTCTGCCTGGAGCGGTGTCACTTTGGGGCGCTGATCCCGGACGACGGGGTAGTGGTCGTGGACGCGGCTGAGTGCTACGGCTGTGGCCTGTGCGCCTCCGCCTGCCCGGTCGAGGCCATCGCCCTGACGGAGGTGCGGGAGCCATCTCACATCCCGCGCGCCGAGAGCGATGCGCCGACTTTTCTGGTGCCGGAGTAAAACCGACTCGTGAGCAAGAGAATCGTGGTCGTAGGCGGCAGTGGCAAGGTGGGGGGCTTCGTCACCCGCCACCTGCTGGAGGCCGGCTACGAGGTGCGGAACGTAGACCAACGGCTGCCGGCTGGCAAGCCGGACTGCCCAACCACCATCACCGACGTGCGCGATGGGGAGCAGGTCTCCAGCGCGCTGGCAGGAGCTGATGCGGTAGTCCACCTGGCTGCTTACCCAACCGTTGGCGGGCGACCTGGCCACGTCATCTTCCGCGACAACACGCTGATGACCTACAACGTGCTGGAAGCCGCGTCCAACCACGGTATCCCGCGCGTGGTCTGCATGTCTACGATGGCCGTCATCTACTACCCTCAGCCCACCTGGTATCCTTTTGAGCCCAGCTATCTGCCTGTGGATGAGGAGCATCCCCCGACCCACCGAAACGCCTACAGCCTGTCCAAGCAGGTGGGCGAGCTAACGGCTGAAATGATCGGCCGCCTGGGGCGCACCGTTCCCGTCTCGCTCCGTCCTGCCTGGATCGTCACGCCAGGAGAGATACAGGCTAAAGGTCTGCTCGATCCGGAGAAGCTGGAGGAAGGGTTGTATGGGTTGTGGTCCTACATAGACGTGCGCGACGTGGCCCGGGCTTGCCAGGCAGCCATTGAGGCCGACCTCATCCGGCACGAGGTCTTCAACCTGTCCGCGCCCGACACCTTCGCGCCGCTGCCTACGCTTAATCTGATCAGGAAGCTATGGCCCATGCTAACGGACCTGCGAGGCGATCTCAGTGGTCACCGTCCGCTGATTGACTGCCGCAAGGCAGCCCGACTGCTGGGCTTTGAAGCCATCTATTCGGTCCGGAAGGTGCCAGGCACTTGCGAATAGCCGCCTGATTGAGCAATCTCACCTGGCTTCGTCGGTATCGAGCGTTTTCCCGAACAAGCCCGTCAGCGGGAGGTGGCGGCAGGCTACCTGGAGGAGAGTCTGAGTGAGATCCCCGGCGTGCGCTTGCTCAAGCGTGACCTGCGCCACACCACCCGTGCGTTCTATTGCTACGGTTTTGCCATCGTTGGAATCATGGAGGAATAACAATGGCGGAAATGTCATCCTATGAAGTTGTGCGCCGCGCCATTGAGTTCGAGAGACCCGAGCGCCTGCCCTTGCGCTTCGAGGCGCTGGGGCTGAGCGATACGCACACAGCTGATTGGAATCAGATTGGCACGGGCGACAAAGACCTGCGCGAATCCACCGACGAGTGGGGCTGCGTGTGGAGGCGTACCGAAATGGATAACATGGGTCAGGTGAAGGGCCATCCCCTGGCCGATTGGCGTGCCCTGGATCATTTCCGCTGGCCCGATCCCGACGACCCAGCGTTTTACGAGGGCATGGAAGAACGCCTTGACGGCTCCGAAGGCAAGTATGTGACCACCGCGATTTTCATGCTGCTCTTCGAGCGCATACACACCCTGCACGGCTTCGAGAACACCCTGGTGGACCTGTACCTGGAGCGCGAGCGGATCGAGATGCTGGCCGACCGCATCGTGGAGTTCAATCTGGGCATCATCAGGAATGTCTCCCAGCGCTTCCCTGGCCGTATCCACGGTCTCCAGTTCACCGATGACTGGGGGACGCAACAGAACGTGTTCATCAGGCCCGAGTTGTGGGACGAGTTCTTTGCGCCTCGCTATCGGCGGATCTTCGACGCCATCCACGCGGCCGGATGGCACGTGTGGATGCACTCCTGCGGCAAGATCAATGCCATTCTGGGAAGGCTGATTGAGGTCGGGGTGGACGTCATCAACCTGCAACAGCCCCGTGCTCTGGGAATCGAGGAGATCGGCCAGGAGTTCCGGGGGCGCATCTGTTTTGAGTCGCTGTGCGACATCCAGCACACATTGCCTTTCAAGGAAGCAGAGGAGATCAGAGAGGAAGCGCGGCTGCTTCTCCAACACTGGGCAACCCCCGACGGCGGCTTCATCCTCTCCGACTACGGAGATGGGCAGGCTATCGGCGTTGCTCTGGAGAAGAAGCGGATCATGCTGGATGCCTTTCGGGAAGCGGACCCCTGGCGAGGTGCCTGCCTATCACCTGCCTGAGCGGCAGCCATGGACAGAATGCGAAAAACAGGCTTAGATTCTTGAGGTGAACGCAATAGCTCTAGAGTGTAGCACACGCCAAAAAGCCACCTGCGTGGATTGCGCAGGTGGCTTTTTCCTGTGGGCAATGCGAAGGGAAAGATACACTACCCAGGGTGAAGATGTATTTCTGGAGTTTGACAAAGTGCCGATTTTGTGGTAAATTAATCATGAAACGGGATTTCATGATTGGCAGGAATTCCGCTACGAGGGACGTGGGTAAACCGAATGCGAATAAGATACTCAGTAAGCCTTTGGAATTATCTTCACTAC